>CAUJGI010000053.1 GCA_963169155.1 Chloroflexota bacterium | reverse complement strand
CGCAAGACAATCAAAAACATGGTGCGGTTGGGCGATCTTTACCTGCTCAGCCGGGATGTAGATCAGGCGCTGCTGCATTATGAAAATGGCTTGATTGCCGCTCAGGAAATCTCGGACCAACTTCAGGAGCTGGGAGCGTTTATCAAGCTGGGTGAGGCGTATGACGCCCAGAAGAATTACACGGATTCTGGCCGCATGTACAAGCGGGCTTTACTTCTGGCGCGGGAACGAAATAATCGCCAGATTGAGCAGGTGATGCTGACCAAACTGGCCAAAGCTTATGAGCTGTGGGGCGATTTCAGTCGGGCGGTCACCTACCTGGAGCAGAGCCTGGCGATGGTGGAAGCTGAGGGTGACGTTACCACGCAGGGGTGGCACTGGCGCGAACTGGGCCACCTGTTCCGCAAGCTAAACCAGGTGCGTCCCGCGGTTGAGGCCTACGAAACGTGTCTAACGTTGGTGCGTTCTGTGGAAAACCGCCCTGAAGAGGCCGCGACGCTGATCGATTTTGGGGATTTGTGGCGTGCGGTAGGCGACCACGGGCAGGCGATGGAGTTTTACAAACAGGCGCTAGATTTGGCGGCGGCTCATCATTTGCCGCTGCAGGAAGCCGGAGCTTTGAGCGGCATTGGGATGAGCTATTACGAAACAGGCAAAAAGCGCCAGGCAGTCAGGGAGCTGGAAAAGGGTCTGGAAGCGGCCAAGAAAGCGCGCAGCAGCCGGGAGGTGGCCAATTTGAGCTACCGGTTGGCCCTGGTTTTGTGCAAGCAGGGGCGCTGGGACAAGGCCGAACCTCATGCACATCTGGCACAAAGGGTGTACGGCCGTATCGCCGACAACGCGATGGAGGAGCGCAGCGCCGTCATGCTAGAGCGCATCCAGCAGAACAAGGGTAAATCAACGGGGTTTTTCCAGAATTTGTTGGAATCGTAGGGTAGGGAGTGAACAGTAGAAAGTAAAAAGTGAAAAGTAGGTGCGAGGCGATTGCCAAGTGCCTTGTACCAACAGGAAACCTTACCTCCAATCGCCTCGCCCTCTCTTACAGGGTGTCAGCTGCGAAAGACGGAGCGCAGGTTGGGGACCAGATCAGCGGCCGTTTTGAATTTTTCCTGAACGTTGAACAACAAGTAAAGACCGGCTTCACGCGGCGAGGCGTGTTTGGCGCTGGCCATGCGCAGCTGCTGCCGGTTCACCAGGGTGTAGCCACCCTTCACATCGATGTGCCCGGTAACCAGCACCGACTGCGGGGTGAAGTCGCTAGACAGCGCCTGGAGCAAGGTTGTGAGCAGCACCTGGTAGCTGCTGCTGCCGTACTCTTTTTCATTGCGGGTGAAAATAGCTGGCCAGAGCAGCTCAAAATCTTCGTCGGAGGTGGCCAGGGTGCCGACCAGGAAGTCGTCGTAGCGGGGGTCATCCAGACCGGAGACGGCAAACCAGGCGCGGGCCATTTCGTTGTAGGTACGGCCGTGCATTTTGCGCATGGCCCGGACAAGCTCAGGGCGTTCTTCCGGCGTGATCTGAGCCCGGGTGCGGGATAACACCTGCTGATGCGAGTAGTTAAACAGCCTTGCCAGCGCATTGGTTTCCCCCAGGGCTGTACTGGCCCCGGCATGACAAATCGAAACGCCGCCGGGGGTGCGCACATAAAATGGCAGGCCATCGAAAAATGAGACGATCTCCTGGCGACGGCCGTTCATGGCAAGCTCAAAGCGGGGGGTGAACAGCTCATCCCCTTTTTGCAGGGTGATGCTGTAAATATGCGGCAGTTCGTGGTTGCCCAGCAGGTAAATCAGGCTGTCGCCCAGCTCTTGCTTGAGCCGCATGATGTCCAGCACAATTTCCACCGATTTGTCCTGCTCGGCTGGCAAGCTGGCATGGATCATGTCGCCATCAAGAATGAAGAAGTCGGCCTGGCCCAAGGCACGCAGCTGAAAGAAGGCGTCGCGATACCGCTGGTAGGCGTCCCAATCGCCATGCAGATCGGTGACGACCATTGCCTGCCCTTCCTGCAAATTTACAACTCGCTGCCAACGGCTGATTTCTTCGCTCAAGACCTACTCCCTTTGCTGGTCTGCCGATTTTAGCACAACTTGGACAAATGAGGCGCTACCGGTGGCGCTTTTTCAGCTCAGCGCGGATGTCGTCCCAAGTGAGGTCACGGGAAACCAACAGCACGAGCAGATGATAGATGAGATCGGCCGATTCTTCCACCACGCGCTGGTCGCCCTGACCCTTGGCGGCCAAAATGATCTCTACGGCTTCTTCACCGATCTTTTTTACAATTTCATCTTCGCCAGCGGCCAGCAAGCTGGTAGTGTAGCTGTTGTCGCTGGGGTTGGCCTTGCGGGTTTGCAGGAGGGTAACCAGTTCATCGATAAAATCATTCATGAGTTGTTTCTCTTTCGCGGCGAGTCCAAATCCAGCCTTCTTTTGCCGCCTGCGGCCAGTCTGTTGGTGGGAGGATCTTTAAAGTTTTTTCTTTGCTTCTTCGCGCCTTTGCGTCAATTTTCTTCCTTAAATTCGGTGAAGAAGCAGCTCGTTGCCCCGGTGTGGCAGGCGGGGCCACCGGGGTCTACTTGCAGCAGCAGAGTATCACCGTCGCAGTCGACGCGGATTTCGGTGACGCGCTGAACGTTGCCAGAGGTGCCGCCTTTGTGCCACAGTTCCTGACGGCTGCGGCTCCAAAAGTGGGCCTGGCCAGTGTGCAGCGTCAGCGCCAGCGCCTCAGCGTTCATCCAGGCCACCATGAGGATTTCGCGGGTGTGGTGGTGTTGGAGAACGGCCGTAATCAATCCCTTCTCATCAAATTTCAAATGATTCATCTTTAAATCCGTGCAGTTGGTATGTTCCTGATTATACTGGAACCAGCGAGTCGGTGAAAGGTCTTGACATAAAATGATAATTTTGCTAATCTATAGCTACCGATAAATTGGACTTATTAGTATTTATAACCCTGGAGGCCTTTCGCCATGGACCCAAACACCAAACTCGAAATATCTGACCCGCAACCTGTACAGAATAACAGCATCGTGCAACATGCAGGACAGGCGGCCAACCAGGCGGCGGCCAGCTTTCTTTTCACCGACTACCGCCAGCGCCGCTCTGCGAGGACTATACGAACGCAAACAGCCGCCCTCCAGCTGTGGGTGCAGTATCTCGACGCATTAGGTATTGCCGATGCGCTGCTCGCTGACGCCGACATGTGGGCTAGCGGTACTTTCACCACAGCGGCCCGGCAGCAAATGGCCAAACAAGCCGACGCCCAGAATACGGAGCTTTTGTTCATTTGTGGCGCGCACTACTGCCAGCATCTACCGGCAGCCTGGCTGGGCATCACCTGGGGTCTGGTCGAGGGGTTTGTTCGCTGGCTGCTCAACCAGGGGTACAGCCTTGCCAGCGTCAACAACCGGCTCTCAGCAGTTAAGGTCTATGCCTGGCTGGCCGCCAAAGCTGGGGTTATTCCCCCCGCAGAACATGCCCTGATTCGTGAGGTGCGCGGTTACGGCCGTACCGAAGGTAAACGCGTGGATGCAGCGCGGAACATACAGCGCCTCGGCTACAAAAAAGAAGAAGCCATCGTGCTCACCGCCAAACAGGCGCGCCGCCTGAAAACCGAACATCCCCCCACCCCGCAAGGCATCCGCGACCGACTGATGATGTGCCTGCTGCTAGACCTTGGCCTGCGCGCCAGCGAAGTGGCAGCGCTCAAGGTAGAGGATCTGGCCGAAACGGGGTATGCCATCGTCTACCGGCAAAAAACGGACAGTACCGACCGGCTGGAGCTGACGGCCGATATTGAAGCCACCTTACGTGATTATGCAAGGTATATACGAAAGTCCGGCGCGCTTTTACGCGGTAGCCGCAAAAATAGCAAGCTGACTGATGAGGTAATGTCGGTTCGGGCCATTGGTGCGCGAGTGAAGATTCTGGGGCGCGACATTTTGGGCATTTGGGAACTGAGTCCGCACGATCTTCGCCACACCTGGGCCACGCGGGCCGCCAAAAACAGCAGCCCCTTTGTGCTGCGCGATGCTGGGGGCTGGACCAATATGCAAACCCCCAGCCGGTACGTGGAACGGGCCAGAGTGGTTAATGAAGGCATCAAACTCGATTATTAATGGCCACGCACCAACTTGTTAGCGATTCGCTTGCGTGATTGCTTCGGCCAGATGCCAGGGACGGCCGTTTACCAGATCCGTATTCGCCGACGCCACCTTGTTGTCCGTAAACTGCGGGTGCACCGTGGCCCGCGTCAGGCCCGGTTCGGCTGTGGCCCGCGTCACCAGCGGATGGCTCAAAATGCCGTCGAACTGGCGCGTTTCCCAGGGTGTCATCAGCGTGAAATCTTGTTGCAGCGTGGTGATCAGGCTGGTTCCGGCGGCACCGGGCCTGGTTGCCGCCACCAGGCAGAGCCGGTTTTCCGCCGACCGCTCTACCAGACCCAGTTCCGTCTCCCATTTTTCCTGCACGTGCAGCGGCACGGCTACTACGTCGGCATCCTGGAACACCGCCAGGCGGAACGTTTCCGGGTAAAGCGCATCGTCCCCCACCACAATTGTTAGTTTGCCCCAATCTAGCTCAATCACGCCCAGGCCATCGCCCAACTGCCGGTTCCAGCCCGCGTGGCGCTGGCTGCGGTGCAGCTGCGGCTGCTGCCATTCCAGACCCTCGGCCCCGATGAGGACGCCACAGTGCTGCGGTCCATCTTCACCTGCCAGCACCAGGCTGGTAACAACGTGACTCCTGACCCCGACACTTTTGAGAGCGGCGGCCAGCGCCTGGACAGCTTGCCGGGAGGTGGAAACGGCCGTTGCCCCATCGCTCACCACACCACCCGCAAAACAGAACAGCTCCGGCAAGACGATAAGCTGCACCCCTT
>CAUJGI010000052.1 GCA_963169155.1 Chloroflexota bacterium | reverse complement strand
TCACCGCACGCCGGAGCTGATGGCCGAGTATGCCCAAAGCGCCGAGGCGCGGGGCTTGCAGGTGATCATTGCCGGGGCGGGTGGGGCCGCCCATTTGCCGGGCATGGTGGCAGCGCAGACGGTGCTGCCCGTGCTGGGCGTCCCGGTGCAAAGCCATGCGCTCAACGGCCTGGACTCGCTGCTCTCCATTGTGCAGATGCCCGGTGGGGTACCGGTGGGCACGCTGGCGATTGGCAAGTCTGGGGCTAAAAATGCCGCCCTGCTGGCAATTGCCATTTTGGGCAACCAGCACCCCGAATACCGTCAAAAGCTGCACGATTTCCGACAAACTCAGACTGAAAAAGTTTTAGGCGAAACATTGCCACCTGAATAACAGAGCATTCATCATTCCTTGCTCCTTAACAACAAAAATCACCCATTGGCGCATGTGACAGGCTGCGTTAAAGTTCAGGACGATTCAATAACTAACCCACTGAAAAGGCAGGAAAAAATTTATGCTTCTCAACGTACTTATCATCGTTGCCAGTATTGTGGCGCTGGCGTACGGAGCCACCTTCATCGTGGACTCGGCCGGACGGATGGCGCGTCGCTTTGGCGTCTCGGAACTGATTATTGGGCTGACGATTGTGGCCATTGGCACTTCGGCCCCGGAATTTGCGGTAACGGTTAGTGCGGCCGTTTCTGGCCAGGCAGACATTTCCGTGAGCAACATCGTCGGCTCCAACATCTTCAACCTGGGCTTCATTTTGGGCGGCGTGGTGGCCGTGCGGGCCATCGCCACCACGCCCAAGATTGTGTATCGCGACGGCGGCATGTTGATCGTGGCGACACTCGTGCTGCTCTTCTTCATGCGCGATTTGCAGCTTCAGCCGTGGGAAGGTGGCGTTTTGCTACTGCTGCTGTTTGGCTACATGCTGTACCTGTACACTCAGCGTGACGTTGATTTGGAAGACGTGCCCGATGGCGAGTTCCGCTGGCGTGACGTGCCCTTGTTTGCTCTGGGTATTGCCATGGTGGTTGTGGGCGGTGAATTTCTGGTGGATTCGGCTACGGCCGTAGCCCGGCTGATGGGCATGTCTGACTGGGTCATCGGCGTCACGATTGTGGCCGCGGGCACCTCCGCGCCAGAGATGGCCACCTCGCTGGTCGGTGTGCTGCGCGGCCATTCGGATATTTCCATTGGCAATCTGATTGGCAGCGATCTATTTAACCTGATGGGCGTGCTGGGTCTGGCGGGCGTGATTCAGACCTCGCCGATGGTGATTGATTCGGCCGGATGGAGCAGCCTGCTGCTGCTGAGTGGCATGGTGATTTTTGTGGTGATTTTGATGCGCGTGGGCTGGAAGCTCAACCGATGGGAAGGTGTGATGCTGATTTTGATCAATTTGCTGCGCTGGATTTATGATTTTTCAGCGAAATAAGGGCTACAACGAATGGGAGAAATAAACGAATTTTTGCTTGCTTTTATTCGTTGATTTCTTTCATTCGCTGTAGTCATTTGGACAAGAATAGACGATGCTAATTTTACCACCAGCCACCATCGGCATACTCGGCAGCGGCCAGTTGGGCCGCATGCTGGCGCTGGCAGCGAGGCGTTCCGGCTACCGCATCCACGTCTTTTCCCCAGAAGCCAACGCCCCCGCCGGGCAGGTTGCCGACCGGGAATTTGTGGCCGCCTACGACGACCTGGATGCCGTGCGCGACTTTGCCCGCAGCGTGGACGTGGTGACCTACGAGTTTGAAAACGTGCCGCTGGCCACGGCCGAAACCTGTGCCGCCATCGTTCCGCTGCGGCCCGGCGCGCAGGCGCTGCGTGTGGCCCAAAATCGGCTGCGTGAGAAGAATTTCTTTGCCGAAAATGGTTTGCCGACGGTGCCGTTTGCGCCTGTACACTCGTTGGCCGATTTGCAAGCAGGTTTGGCCCAGATTGGCTGTCCGGCGGTGTTGAAAACGGCCGTTTCCGGCTACGACGGCAAGGGCCAAATCAAGCTCAACCATCCCCACGAAGCAGCAGAAGCCTGGCAAGCCGTGGGTGAAGTGGAGTGCATTTTGGAAGGCTGGGTGGCGTTTGAGCGCGAACTTTCGATGGTGGCGGCGCGGGACGTGAACGGCCGTATCGCCCACTACAACCTCATCGAAAACAGCCACGCCAACCACATTCTCGACGTCTCCGTCGCCCCAGCCAACGTGCCGCCGCCGGTACTGACCCAGGCAGAGGCGATGGTGCAAACCGTGCTCACCGCGCTGGATGTGGTGGGCGTGTTGTGCGTGGAGTTCTTTTTGACCCCCACCCCCGGCCCCTCCCCCTGGAATGGGGAGGGGAGCAGGCTGCTGCTCAACGAAATTGCGCCGCGCCCGCACAATTCGGGGCACCTCACCATCGAGGCGTGTGTCACCAGCCAGTTTGAACAGCAGCTGCGCACCGTCTGCGGCCTGCCCGTGGGCGACACCAGCTACCTGCGTCCGGCGGCAATGGCCAATCTGTTGGGCGATTTGTGGGATTTTTTATACGAAGAAACAAAGGAACAGAAGGCACAAAGAGAAGAATCTGTAAATAATCTGCGCCAATCTGCGAAATCTGCGGATAAAATTCCAGATTGGACGGCCGTTCTCACCCACCCCCACCTGAAACTGCACCTGTATGGCAAAAAGTCCGCCCGCCCCGGCCGCAAAATGGGGCACATTACTGCTTTGGCCGATACGGTTGAAGCCGCAGAAAAAATTGTTAGAGGAGCGAGAGGGAAATTGGTAATTGAGTAATTAGTAATTGGGTAATTAGGTAATTGGGCAATTACTCAATTACCTAATTACCCAATTACCCAATTACAGAATCATCGTTTCCAAAAGTAGAGTTAGAAATGGACAACCTTGATTTTCACGAAAACGACAAGTTTCATGACGAATGCGGCATCTTTGGCGTTTATGCGCCGGGGCGCGAGGTAGCGCGGCTGACCTTTTTTGGGCTGTACGCCCTGCAGCATCGCGGGCAAGAAAGCGCCGGGATTGCCACCTGCGACGGCCGTTCCGCCTACAGCCACAAAGGCATGGGTCTCGTCTCGCAGGTGTTTAATGAGGACAATTTACGGCCGTTGGTCGGACACATGGCCATCGGCCAAAACCGGTACTCCACCACCGGCGGCTCCCACCTGCG
>CAUJGI010000051.1 GCA_963169155.1 Chloroflexota bacterium | reverse complement strand
CAGCACCGCTTCCTGGATGCTGTGGGTGACCATAAAAACGGTCACCGGCAGCGCCGCCCAGATGCGCAGCAGCTCCTGCCCCATGCGCTCCCGCGTCAGCGCGTCCAGTGCGCCAAACGGCTCGTCCAGCAGCAGCAGGGCGGGCCGGTGCACCAGGGCGCGGGCCAGGGCCACCCGCTGGGCCATGCCGCCGGACAGCTGGGCCGGGTAGCTGTGTTCAAACCCAGACAAACCAACCAGGGCGAGCATTTCGTTAACGGCCGTATCCGCCGCCTCAGCCCCCACTCCCTGCACTTCCAGCGGCAGCCGCACGTTTTCGTAGGCGGTGCGCCAGGGCATCAGGTTGTCCTTCTGGAACATCAGACCAACCGAGGGTGGCTGGCCATCGGGCTGGTTGGCATAGTGGATGTGGCCAGCAGACGGCCGTAACAACCCCCCGAGCAGCCGCACCAGCGTCGATTTGCCCACCCCCGACGGCCCCACCAGCGCGGTAAAGCCCCCGGCGGGCAGCGCAAACGAAAGGTTGGCCAGCACTTGTTGCTTCTCGCCAAACACATGGCTGATGTTTTGCACGGTGAGGAACGGTTCTTGTGTCATGGGATTGGTGTGAGGAAGTAATTGGGTAATTCAGTAATTGGGTAATTGTGGCCGCTAATTACTTAATTACCCAATTACTCAATTACCTTCATTTGCCAGGACAAACTCGTTGCTAAAAACGGCCGTTAAATCCCCCAGCGGTGCATCCATCAGCCCGGCTTGCAGCAGAATGTCCTGCGTGTTTTGCCAGGAGGCGGCGTCGGACAGCCCCAGGGTATTGGCCTGCCACAGCGGCAAAGAGGCTTCCAGGACGGGTTTACGGCCGTCTTCTAACTCCTCCACGTATGCCTTGCTGATTTCAAACGCGGCGTCCGGGTCGGCCAGCGTGTCGACCAGGCCGTGCAGTACGGCGTCGACAAACCGCTGCACCATCTCGGGATTTTCAGCAATCGTTGTCTCGTTGGTGATGAGGCCGTTGGCCACCATGTCGATGTAGTCGGAAACCTGGATGACGTTGACGGGCACATTTTGCGCCGCCAGCTGCACCGGTTCGTTGTTGGTATAACCGACCACAGCTTCAGCCTGGTCACCCAGCAGCGCTTGCACCTGGTTGAAGCCGATGTCACTGGCATCTACAGCCTCTGGCGACAGCCCCACGGCCGAAAGCAGCCCCAGGTAGCCCACGTAGCTGGCCCCAAAAAAACCGGGCAGGCCAACGGAACGGCCGTCCAAATCCTGCGGCGTCACAATGTTGGCCTCGGCCTTGCTGACCACGGCGATGGGATATTTCTGGTACCATTCCAGCACGTACACCACCGGAATCTCCTGGGCGCGGGCCAGCAGCACCTGCTCGCCGCTGACGATGGCAAAGGGCAGCTCATTGGCCCCCACCAGGGCAACGCCATCCGTTTCAAAGCCGTAATCAAACTCAACGGCAAAACCCGCTTCAGCAAAGTAGCCTTTTTCCGCGGCCACGTAAAACGGGGCAAACTGCGGATCGGCGACAAAGCCCATCGGTAGACGGACGGGCATGAGTTCGGCGGTTTCATCAGCGGCCGGCGTGCAGGCGGCCAGCGCCGCGAGGACTAAAATGAGCAGTGTCAACAACTGTTTTTTCATCGTAAAACAACTCCTTTTGGGAATAATCCCTCAACTATTGGTGCTGCTGCCAGCGCAGCAGTCGTTTTTCCGCCAGCGTCACCAATCCATACAAACTTAGCGCCATAAAGGCCAGGGTGAACAGCACCACAAACACCAGATCGGTTTTGAACTGGTAGCGGGCGGTGATCAGCAAATAGCCCAGCCCTTCGGTTTTGGGCTGGACAAACTCGCCCACCAGCGCGCCGATGACGCTGAGGGTAGCGCCGAGCTTTAGCCCGGCCAGGACGATGGGTAAGGCGGCGGGCCATTCTAGCAGGCGGAAGGTTTGCCAGCGCGTGGCCTGCAGCGAGGCCATCAGCTCGTACAGCTCACGCGGCACGGAGCGCAGCCCGGCAATGATGTTGATGAGCACGGGAAAGAAGACCACCAGCACGGCCACCAGCACCCGTGCCCAAAACGTGGATTGAATCCAGATGGTGAGCAGGGGAGCAATGGCAATCACCGGGATGGCCTGGGAGGCGATGAGGTAGGGCGAGATGAGCCGCTCGGCCAGGGGAGATTTGGCCAGCAGGTAGCCCAGCGGCAGGGAAATGAACGCGCCGATGAGCAGGCCGGGAATGACTTCGCTGAGGGTGATGAGGCTGTGGCGCAGCAAACGGCCGTCGGCTACCACCACCCCAAACTGCCGTGCCACATCCAGCGGACCCGGCAAGATAAATTTGTCGTAGGCACCCAGCAGCACCAGCGCCTGCCATAGCAGCAGGAGCAGGGTAAATGAAGCGGCAACCGTCACCGAGACGGGCTGCCGTCGCAACCAATCCATACAATCCTCACAAACTTACTGGGGCAAGGGGAAACTACGCGCGGGGAGCGGCGGCTAAATACACACCGCTGCGTAACGATGACGGCCGTTTCACACACCACGCACCAACAAAAAGCCCCACATCACTGTGGGGCAGTTCATGTAGTTCATGGCATCACAAACAAAACGCGCCGCGTTTCGTTTACCTTCTCCCATCCAGACTATACTGTCGGCTCTGGAGTTCCACCAGATCAACCACGGTCGGTAATCAGTGATCGGTAACCGGTTAACAGTTGTTTACCGATTACGGTTTACGGGTCACGGATTACCGGAACGAAGTTCGCGGGCTTGGCCTGCGCAGGCCTTACCGCCGGTCGGGAATTGGACGTCACCCGGACGCCTCACCCTGCCCCGAAGGTTCAATATTTTCTTGTAGCCAGGATTATACAGAAGCGGCGCACTGCGTCAAAACGTTAGCGGCGTGGGTGGAGGTGTCCTGACAAAACTCGCCAGTTTAGATGGTAACTTTCCCTGGACAATCTACGTAGAAAGATACAGATTTAGACTTGTGCCGCAGCGCGGCAAGTCTATGCAGTTCTCACACAAAAAAATGGGGTGCAGGTGCGCCAAAAAAATCGGCCCAACCGATTTAAGGAGTCAAAATGAGCCAGTTTGAAGCGTTAGCCAGAGAGTTTCTTGCCCAAAAGCGTATTGCCGTGGTGGGCGTGTCGCGGAATCCAAACGAAGCGGCCAACGGTATTTTCCGCACGCTGCGGGACAAGGGGTATGAGGTGTTTGCCGTCAATCCCAACGCCGATTCGGTGGAAGACGGACCTTGTTACCATACCATGCAGCTGATCCCCGGCGGGGTAGACGGCGCGATTTTGGTGACCAAACCAGAGCACAGCACGCAGGTGGTGTATGACTGTGTGGCGGCGGGTGTACCGCGCGTCTGGATGCACAACAATACCTGGATGGGTTCTAGCGTGTCTGAGGAGGGAACGGCCGTTTGCCAACAAAATGGTATTACCGTTATTGCCGGGGGCTGCCCGATGATGTTCTTTGACCCCTTCCACAAATGCATGAAGTGGGTGCTGGCCAGGATGGGGCGCTTACCGGCCGCTTAATCTAGAACCACAGCTGCGCCGCCTGACTTTGCATGTAAATCTGCTGCCTAAATTTGTGCCGCCTTTTCCCGTGCTTTTGCAAATTATGATATACTGAGAGGCGCATTGAGCGCAGATTTTATAGCAAGGAGTCTTTTTAGATGGCCAAAATTAGAAAACGGCGTCAGCCCAAGAAAAAGATGCCGGAAATTTCGCAGAAGAGCCGGATTTACAACCGTAAACGCACCTTCGCGGAAAAATTCTTGCTGGTGATGGGAATTATCATCGTCCTCAGCATGGTTTTAACGCTGGTAATTACGCAATCCGGCTTCTAAGTTTAGAGCGGTCCGCACGCCTTTTCCCCGGCGCTGCCGTGTGGCAGAATGCCGGGGTCGCAGGCGTCGGCAGTGGTACCGGCAAACGCAACGCTTAAAGGGTTACTTCCCCACAAAACGCATCCACCTCAATTTCCACCAACATTTCGGGTTCCAATAGAGAACTGACTTCCACCAGCGTGGCGGCTGGCCGGATCTGGCCAAATACCTCACCATGCGCCCGGCCAACTTCGTCCCAATCGGTCACGTCGGTGACATAGATGCGGGTGCGTACCACATCTTTTAGCTCGGCGCCAGCTTCGTGAAGCGCCTTTTCAATTTTGCTCAAGATGTAGACGGTTTGGCCGTAGGGATCATCAGCGCTGACCAGAGCACCCTCGCCGTTGACGGCCGTTGTGCCCGACACATGCACATGCGGCCCAACTCGCACCGCCCGAGAATAACCGACAATAGATTCCCAAGGTGCACCGCTAGAGATGTTTAATCGTTTCATAGCGCTCTCCTTCACTCGTAAACGGACGATTTGATTTGTTGGCAAGATGCAGTCGATTTTGCTGGGCGTTGATGTGATCTGGTGAAACATGACGTGCAGCGAGTTGGTTCTTCTTCGCGATAAGTAACCGCAGTTGATTGTAACAAAGTTGGCAGCTTGAACCAAACTACGGTTATTTGCGGATGGTGGGCAGGTAAACGAACTCAGTGAGGTTGGGGGCGGGGTTGGCCGTGAAACACGCCTGATGGAAATCCAGGCCCTCGTCCCCGTTATTGCGGTAGTAGTCGCCCCAGTTGTGCGCGGTGTTGGGTACGGCCGTTTCATACTCGTTATAAATTCCCTGCGCATCCAAAAAGCTCTTCAACTCGGGATTGTCGTCGGGGGTGCCATCTTGTAGGCCGCGCACCAGGCGAATACGCACATCGTAGGTGGCCAGGGTCGGCTTGTTGGCGGCGACGATGGTGTACACGCTTTCCGACGGATTCAGGCTGGCGTTGTAGCCGCTGCCACCGTAGGCAACGGCCGAACAAAACAGATGGGGATATTCCAGGGCAAATTTCACCGCACCGTACCCGCCCATCGAAAACCCCTCGATGGCGCGTCCGCCGCGAAAGGGAATGGTGCGGAAACGGCCGTCGACAAACGGAATCAGCTCTTTGATGATGATACTTTCCGACATGATGGGGAAGTCGGAGTTGGGGCCATGATCTGGCGTGGTCCAGTCGTAATAACCGCTGCCCTTGCCGCCGTTGACAAAGATGATGATCGCTTCCGGCAGCGCCAGGCCCGGTACGGGATTGACCGTGCCTTCTATCAGGCTGAGCACACTTTTCTGGCTGTAGAGGGTGCTAAAGCTGCTGTACCAGCTGAAGTAGTTGGCTTCGGAGCCGTTGACGCCGTGCAGCAGGTAAATGACGGGATAGCGCCGGGTATTGCCGCTGGCCTCATAACCGGGCGGCGTGTACACGTTTAGCCCGACCACGTTGTAGGGCGCTTTGAGAAAGCTGCTGGTGAAGGTGTAGTGGGTGACGTTGGCGGGCAACGGTTGGACGTTGTTGTTCCAGTAGGTCTCTTCGTCAATTTCCAGAGCAACGGCCGTACCGCCCACCGCCAGCCCAAACAAAATGAACAGAAAAATGATGTGTCGAATCAGCATGATTGGTTTCATAATGCTCCTTGTGTGCCAGGGCAAAAGGCAGCCGCTGAACTGTACGGCCGTTTGCCTTGCCGCAGCTTGTGCCCAAGTACAGAAACGAGTTACAAAGTTGGGCACATTGGATCATCAATTTTTGCAGGGGAAAAGCGGGTGGGTTGGGTTAAAAAAGTCGACCTTGCTGGGGCGGCCGGATATCTTCTGCCTCCAGGCCAACAATGCGCTTAAACCGATTGCAGGTAGCAGGGGAGAATCCGGCGTAGTCGTTGTTGAAGAAACCAAAGATGTGTTTGAACTGAGGCAGCAGCGGCTGGATCTGCTGGTACCAGGCTTGCAAATCGGCCGTTTTGTCGATCTCTTCTTTGTCTTTGGTTTTGAACTGGCCGTGATGCCCGATGAAGCGCAGATACAAAAAATCGGCCGTGGGCGCGATGATTTTGGGCAGATGAA
>CAUJGI010000050.1 GCA_963169155.1 Chloroflexota bacterium | reverse complement strand
TCGTTCACCTGGTCCGACGTGAAGAAGTTTTTGCGCGAGCGGGACGTGACGCTGCTGTCTGCCGGGCTGGACGAGGTGCCCATGGCCTACAAGGACATCCACGAAGTGATGGCCGCCCAGGCGGATTTGGTAGAGACGATGGCTCGTTTTGATCCGAAGTTGGTGAAAATGGCTCCGGCGGGAGAAAGACCAGAAGACTAATCAATTGTCAGTGGTGAATGGTCAATTGTAAATTGTTAATGAGGGCTTTGTGCTGCAACGATTTTTAGGGCTGATACGGCTGTCCCTGACCCAATCTCCCCAACCCGCTGTGCCCCCCGTGCAGCCGAAGGTGCTGCTGGTTATCCACAACCCGCGCGTGCCGTCTTACGGCGGGCGGCGGCTGCACGAGGTGATGCGCTGGCAAAACCCGGATGAGCTGGTGGCGCAGTACATCTTCGACGTGAACGCGGCCAGCCACGGCTACGTCAATTACGAAATTGTGGAGCGCATCGAGGTGGATGGCTTTCCGGTGAAGCAGGATGGTTTTGTCTATGACCCGGAATCGTACGTACACCGGTTTACGACGCGGACTGGCTTTCATGAGCCGGATGGGGTGGATTACGGCCGTATCCTCCACGACTTCAACATCATCCCCAAAATCAACGCAGGTACCATCGATGAGGTGTGGCTGATGGCCTTCCCGTACGCCGGTTATTTTGAATCGCGCATGGTGGGGCGGGATGCTTTTTGGTGCAATGCACCGCCGCTGATTGAGCCGCAGGCCCAGCGTTGTTTTGTCATCATGGGCTTTAACTTTGAGCGTGGGCCAGGGGAGATGCTGGAAAACTTAGGCCATCGGGCCGAATCGATCATGAGCCACGTGTACCGCCGCCAGCGGGGTGAGGCCAACCTGTGGGAGCGGTTCATCCGCTACGACCAGAAACACCCAGGGCAGGCGGAGTGCGGCAACGTGCATTTTGCCCCCAACAGCCTGCGCGACTACGATTGGGGCAACCAGCGCAGCGTGCCCAGCCGCTGCCACACCTGGCTCAATTTTCCCGACCTCAGCGGAGAGCCGGAGCCGGTAAACTGCCGCGAGTGGGGCAGCGGCGATATTCGCCAGCATCATTTGTGGTGGTTGGGCCACCTGCCTCATGTACCAGGCAGCACGCGCGGCGTGGCGCACAATTGGTGGCAGTACATCATCGACCCCAATCGGGTGAAATAATGCCTGGGATTCGCCGTCAAACTGGCCTGGAAACGGCCGTTGTCTACCATTTTTGTTCCATCCTCATCTGAAAACTGCAAAACCACGGTACTGAACTCATCGTACTAGTGACTTCACTCCAGGAAAACCGTAGACTTAGCCATATCTTACAGCAAAGATTAAGGGTTAATTTCTAGAACTGCATCATTTGTTGTATCGAAAAAGGGACGAGCCTGGAGTGACTATTATGACGATCATTATCGCTTTTACGGCAGCATCATTTGTAGCTTCTGCTTTGGTAGTATCGGCTTGTGCATTGTCGTCCCGCCTGAGCGAACGAGAAGGGTTTGAAGAATGTTATACTGAACAGCCTGAGACCAGTGCTGTAGCCACCAAGGCAGCCGCGCCATTTTCACTGAACTAGGGCGAGTTTTCCACCTCTGACCGGGAGTCTAGATCCGCCGCCACCTCGTGTGGCGGCTTTTTTTTGCCAGTTTACGGAACAGCTTCCCAACCGCGCAGATAGGCCTGAACGGCCGTAGCAAAATCCACCGCCAAATCCCCTCCCCGCCGCAGCTGGCCGTGCAGCTCCAGCAGCACAAAGCCGTGTACCAACGCCATCGCCCCCCGTAGCGCCGCCAAAGACTGTTCTGGGCCAGAAACGGCCGTCATCAATGTCTGAATGGGCAACACCATTTGTTCCAGCAAAGCGGCATCGGGCCGCAGCGCCTCGTCGGTGTTGGTGAAGGCCAGCAGGTAGCTGTGCGGATGTTCATGGGCAAAGTGGCGGTAGGCGTGCAGCAGCGCTGCTACTTGTTCCGACGGACTTCCGCTCGTTTGCGCAGCGGCCGTTTGCAGCGCTTCGATCAGCCGGAGGGAGGTGTTTTCGTTCACCGCTTGCAGCAGGGCGGCTTTGTTGGCCACGTGGCGGTAGAGGGAGGGTGCTTTTACACCCAACGCCGCCGCCAGCTTGTTGAGGGACAGATTGTCTGCACCGTCCGCTTCGATGAGCTGCCACGCCTGGGCAATGATGTCGTCGCGATTCACCTGGCTGGGGTAGGGCATAACTATTCCTTGGCTATTAAACCTTACTGAAGTGGGTGACTTTGAAGCCGTCAGGGTATTTTAAGCCATAACCGACCAATCGATCCATGCCGATGTGGGCCAGCCAGATTAGGGCCGCCTGCACGCCTGGCGCAAAATTTAGCAGCAGCGAAACCAGGGCCAGGGCGATGGGCAGGACGTAGGTGTGCACGATGTTGTAGCCCAAACTGCCCACGACCTGGCTGTGCAGGTAGCCCACTGCCGAGAGGTCGGGGGCGAGGAGCAGCAGGGCAAACAGCCACCAGCTGTAGCCTTGCTGGCCATAAAAAATGAGAGCGGCGATGAGAACGGCCGCTCCTTCCAGGTGCAGCAATATCCGGGGCATTTTTTGAAGGTTTTTGGTCATCAAGGTTCTCAATGTGTCTGAAAACTAACATCGTTAATCATTAAGACTAATATAATTAGTTTTAATGTGTCTGACAAGAGCCAAATAAAAAACCGCCAGCAAGCTGACGGTCTGAAAGGCA
>CAUJGI010000049.1 GCA_963169155.1 Chloroflexota bacterium | reverse complement strand
ACGGATTACCGAAAAAGGGACGAGAAGATGAGCAAACTCTGGGGCGGCCGTTTTGCCAAGGGCACGGACGCATTGGTACATGAATTTAACGCCAGCCTGCGCTTTGACCAGCGGCTGGCAGCGCAGGATATTGCGGGCAGTCAGGCGTGGGCGCAGGGCTTGGTAGTTGCAGGTGTGCTGACCCAGGCCGAAGCGGACACAATCGTGGCTGGCTTGGCTCAGGCGGGGGAGGAGCTGGCCAACGGCCGTTTCCAATTCCACCCCGCCGATGAGGATATTCATACGGCCGTCGAGCGCCGCCTGACCGAGATTGTAGGGTCGGTGGGTGGTAAGCTGCACACTGGCCGCAGCCGCAACGACCAGGTGGCCACCGACTTCCGCCTCTGGCTGCTGGACGCCTGCGACCAGGTGGCCGCCCTGCTCACCGACTTGCAGCAGGCGCTCATCGAGAGAGCGGAGGCCAACTTGAACTTGCCTATGCCCGGCTACACCCATTTGCAGCACGCCCAGCCTGTCACCTGGGGGCATTGGGTTTTGTCCCACTTCTGGCCGCTGGTGCGCGATCAGGAACGATTGGCCCAGGTGCGGCAGCGAACGGCCGTCCTGCCCCTCGGCTCTGGCGCCTTGGCCGGAACTGCCTTTCCCGTCGATCGGCTGGCGTTGGCCGATAAACTCGGCTTTGCCGCCATCAGCCAGAACAGCCTGGACGGCGTCTCTGACCGGGATTTTGCCGCCGACTTTTTGTACACCGCCACCATGATCGGCCTGCACCTCAGCCGCGTCTCGGAGCAGCTGGTGCTGTTTAGCAGCAGCGAATTTGGCTTTGTCCGGCTGGACGATGGCTACAGCACCGGCTCCAGCCTGATGCCGCAAAAGAAAAATCCCGACACATTGGAACTGACGCGGGGGAAAAGCGGCCGTTTGCTGGGCAATCTCGTTGGGCTGCTCACCACCCTCAAGGGTCTGCCCTCCAGCTACGACAAAGATTTGCAGGAAGACAAAGAGCCAGTGTTTGATGCCTTCGACACGCTGAGCCTGATTATTCCCATCATGGCCGGGCTGTTCCGCACGCTGACACTGCGCCCGGACAAGATGGCGCAGCAGCTGGAACCCAACCTGCTGGCCACTGATCTGGCCGATTACCTGGTAAAACAAGGGGTGCCTTTCCGCCAGGCGCATCATCTGGTGGGGGAAGTGGTGCAGCTGGCCGAAAATCGCGGCGTGCCGCTAACGGCGCTGACGTTGGCAGATTTGCAGGCGGTGAGTGAGAAATTTGGAGCGGGGGCAACGGCCGTTTTTAACATCGCCACTTCCCTCAGCAGTCGCAGCGTCACCGGGGGTACGTCACCCCAGGCGTTGCAAGCACAGCTCGAAGCGGCGCAGACAGCGCTGCCAAAATACGGCCGTTAGGTTGTAGACAAGTGGAAAGCTCCCCAGCTTTCTGGCCTTAAAATTTGGTTGGAGGCCGATGACTAATCGCCAAATTGGGAGGGAATGCCCTGCATCACTTCGTGAATGTTGCGAATCAGCTCTTCACGGCTGATAGGCTTGCTGAGGTACCGGTCAGCGCCGGCTGCCAGGCCCAGGCGAACGGCTTCCGAGCTGGTGCGGGCGCTTAGCAAAATGACGGGCAGAACGGCCGTTTCTGCCTCCGCGCGCAGCGTTTCACATACCGTTATGCCATCCATGTTAGGCATCATCACGTCTAAAATCAGCAAATCTGGTGACTGTGCGGCCACAACTTTCAGGGCCTGCAGACCATCTTCAGCTTCCAGAATCCTGAACCCGGCCCGCTCCAGCATCAGGCGGAGCAAATTGCGGGTCATAGGTTCATCATCAACAATCAAAATGGAGGGATTCAAAATAGTTCTCCTGCTGTATTGAGGTAGTTTCGCATCTTTACTACCGATTTCAATAGTGCCATTTTAACCGCTTCCAGTTACAGCCATTCTTACAAGGTCCTAGGACAAATGTAATCTTTCTTGTAACAATATTGGGCTACTTTATTAGTCAAGGAGCCGTATTCCCAAAACAAACCAGGCTGTTTCATCTAGAATTTTCGCTGCACTCGCCCCGGTTGTTTGCTGCGATCTGCGCTTCGTGCGGCAGGCAAGCTGCGGCCGAAATCTTTTTGTAGGGTAATCACCATGACACAGAAGAAAATTTTAATCATCGACGACGAATTCCCTATGCGCTACCTGATCGAGCACCAGCTCAAGCGTGAGGGCTTTACGGTGACCCTGGCGAAAGACGGGCCGGATGGGTTAACGGCCGTTACCCAACATCGCCCCGATCTGGTTGTTCTGGATGTCATGATGCCGGGAATGGACGGGTTTGAAGTGTGCCAGCAAATCAAAACCACCCCGGAAACAGCGCAAATTCCCGTCATTTTTCTCACCGCCAGCGAAGTCAAAGAGTACAAAACCCGCGCCTTTGCCGTTGGCGCTGATGATTACCTGACCAAACCGTTTATGGCTGAGGAGCTGTTGGCTCACATTTCGGCCGTCTTAAAACGTTCCGAGCGCATCAAAACTGGTCTGCTCACGTCCATCTCTGGCCGCATCGTTTCTCTGTTCAGCCCCAAAGGAGGCGTGGGTACCACCACCCTGTCCATCCAGCTGGCCGAAGCCATCATCATGCACGAAAACAAACCGGTGGTGCTGATTGACCTGGATTTGCCCCTGGGCGGCATTGCTCCGATGCTGAATTTGCACACGCAGCGCAATATTTTGGACCTGCTCAAAGCTCCCACCGAGCAGCTGTCACTCCCTTTTATTCGCCAATACACACAGCGCCACCGGGCCGATTTGTTGGTGGTGCCTGCCCCCGGATCGTTCATGGGCACTGGCAGCAAAGACATCCCGCAAAAGCTGGAACTGCTGCTGAAACAGCTGGTCGATGGCGGTTACCAGGTGCTGCTCGATTTGGGATCTACGGTGAACGAATTGACCCGCACCGCCATGCGCCAATCGGACATCGTGTTTGTGGTCACATCTGGGCAGCCGGTAGCCAACAAGCTGTGTGAAGCGTTTATGCGCGATGCCACGCAGTTAGGCATTGAGTCGCGGCGGTTGATGCCGGTGGTGAATGAGACACACGGCCGTATTCAGAACATCGACTTAAACCGGCTGCCGGTCGCGCGCATCCCCCATACCAGCGAACGCTCGCGCACCCGCCTCTGGCTGCAAGAGCAGGGCATCCGTAAGCTGGTCTCCATCGTGAGATAACGTTCACCAGCAGCAAAGAACAGCCGAAGTCCTCCCAATATCCGGGATAACAGCAATCTACCCTAACCTAAACAGCAAAAAAAGCTCACGGCATCAGCTGTGAGCTTTTTAATTTGTTGCTCTCAACCACTGGTCAGATTGGGCCACTCTTTAACCTTATTTTTGTACAAACTGACCAAGATTCAACTTTTTCATTCAAACAGGACGTGTTTTAACTCATGAAAACAGGTCCAATTTAACAAATCAGAACCAGATTGGACTATCATCAAAAAACTTCATTTGACTTAGGCATAGCAAGGAGTTTTCTGATGAACATGAAATTTGGTTTCACCGATGAGACATTTAATACGCAATATGCCCCTTTGGGCATGTTGTTAGCACTTTACCAACAAAAACAGGTCTTAAAACCATTAGAGAATGTGACGACAACCGCCAAAATCGTCCACTTTTCCCTGACCGATAAACTGGAACAGGTACTGGTGAGCATTTTGAGCGGATGCGACACCATTTCTGAGGTCAACATCAAACTCCGAGGGGACATCCCTTTAGCAAAAGCTGGCGGTTGGGAATGCTTCGCTGACCAATCAACCCTCTCCCTCGCTCTGGACTCGCTAAGTCAAATGAACATTGAACAATTGAGAGATGCCACCACCCAGATGGAGCAAAGATATGGTCAAGTACCAAGACATGACTGGCGTGGATTCCTCTGGCTTGACTATGATTTGAGTGGTCTGATATGCAGTCAACAAGCTGAAGGGAGCGCAAGAGGCTACTTCAGTGGCAAAAAAACGCTACAGGACGACAGTTAGCCCGTGTTAGTGCCGTGGATTACCAAGAAACGCTCTGGTCGCAACTCTTTGCTGGTAATCAACATACCGTCAATTGTTTGCCCAATGCGATGCAAGGTGTGCAAAGTTCATTAGACTTAGACCAACGGCAACGCAACCGCACCGTTTGGCGTTTTGATGGTGGCGGTGGCAGTGAAGATAACTTCCGGCTTTTGTTACAGCAAGGCTATCATGTCCATGCCAAAGGGCTTTCCAGTAGTCGTGCTGCGGCCCTTGCCAAGCGGGTAACCCGATGGGACGTTTACGATGACAACTGGTTTGGCGAAGTGAAAACGGACTTCAATTGGGGAAAACCCCTGCGCGTTTTTGTGCAACGTCGCTTAAAAAAAGACAAGATTTTGCACAGCTACTATGTCAGCACCTTGACATTGCCTTCAAAAAAGCAGTTTTTGACCCTCTATCGGGAACGCGGTGGGGCCGAAGTCGAACAATTTCGTCAAGATAAGAGTGGTTTAGCGATGGCAGTGCGCCGCAAATCATCATTCAATGGACAAAGTGGCTACATTTTGTTGACTGATTTAGCACACAACTTACTTGCTGATTTTAAACGGTATGCGTTGATCGGGTCACGATTCGAGGCATATGGGTTGAAACGCATCGTCCGCGACTTGCTTTGTTTTCCCGGTACTCTTACATTCGACGATGAGGGAAGACTTGTTTATGTCAAACTGCTAAGTCAAATGAAAAATTCGACCGACCTGTTATTTTGTTTGGAAAGGTACTATTTGGAGCGTTTTTCCTAAGTTGAAACCGCTCCAGTTTGAAGGAAAAAGTTAAAACGCGCCGACTTTGTACAAAAATAAGGTTTAAGAGTGGCCCAATCTCAGTTGCCCGCTACAGATTGACCACAGGAAGTATCCCAGCGCATAAACTCAACCAGCAGCCATTCAGGCGATGTGCTGTAGCCAACGACCCGCACGACAGCAAACTGCTCCACCACAATCTGAGTGCCAGACAGCGTGGCCCACACCACCAGCCGCAGCTGCCGCTCCTTGTCAACGTGGCCCTGCATCACGGTAGCCACCGGGCCATTGCCCAACGACCCCGTGCTGAGGTTAATGCGATCCCCCTCGTGAATGGTGAGATCGGTTGCATCTCCAGGCTCCACATAGCCACGTACGACTGTGCCAAAGCCGGGCAGCACCACGCCACCATCGCCGTGAGCCGAGTAATCGAGTACGTTGCCGGGCCACAACAGGCTGTTGCGCAGGGTGGCGTTGGTATTTTGCACCCCTTCATTCCACACCAACCAGCGCAGCTCATTGGCACCGCTTTCTACGAGGAACAGGTCCCCTTCCGCAGCATCCGACAGGGAAATATTGGGTGAGTGGGCCGTAAATGAAGCGTACACCGGGGGCGATGCGGGATAATCGAACGCGCTGGCAGACGGGTAAGGTGTTGAACCACTCCCCGGGGCGGTCACCGAGCGGATGTCGCCGTTGATGGTGACGGGGAAGGTAATGCAGCCATCGGTGTTTTGTATTTGATCGGCATTGCTGCGCATGACGCTGATATCGGAAATTGAGTACAAATCGCCAACCGGGGCAAAGTCTGTCAGGCCTAATATGGATTCGGAATCATAAATGACGTAGGTGCCCACAATCTCCAAATCAGCGGCCAGGGCGTTGTTGTTTGTGTCGTTTTCGTCAGTTTGCAGCTCGTCGAGAACGGCCGTTTGTATCTCAATCTCGTCCACTGTCAGGGCCGCCTGGGTATTGGAAATGCCATAAATATGGGCAAACTGCCACTGGCTAAAGGCATTCCCGCTGCCGTTCACCTGGGCGCGAATCGCAAAAATGTCCCAATGATCCTCTTCTAACTCCAGTGTCTGGGTAACCGTGCGCAAAACGGTGTTGGTGATACCCACATCCTCGCCTCCGTTGGCGGCAAATCGTGCGCCGGAGCGCGCCGCCGAGGAGATACGATTTTGGGTAATGACCAGCTGGGACACTTCCACCAGGCCAGCCAACAACAGCACAAAAATGGGGAAAAATAGGGCAACTTCAACCAAACTTTGCCCTTTTTGGTCTGAAACGCGCTTTTTCATCGGTTCACCTATCCAATACAACTGCTCTTGAGCTACCAATACAATTGCAATTACGCCAGAAATAAACCAGCCGCGAGCAAGGTCATAGCTAAACATCAACCTGGCGGCCTGTACCTCTCGCCGAAGGTTAAACGCAAATGGCAGGCTGCTGCCTATCACCAATCTGGCCAATCAGCTATTTAATTTGAGTTACTGGGGAAAGCTCTTCCAAACTGCACGGACAAAGAGCAATTCACAGATCAAAGGGTTCAATACCATCGGCGATGCGTTTGAGTCTGCAAACTACACTGGATAGGATATGGGTACTAACTTAAGAGAAACATTAATCGGCAACAAAAAGAGGATTGGTTTTTGGACCAATCCCCTGTAAGAGCAGTAGAGAGCGAAAAACTAAAAGCCTAAACTGACCAGCCAGTCCGCCACGCCCGCGCGGGTCCACAAATTCTCGTCAACCAGCCTGATCATTTCATCAGCCAAATTATTGTGGCGCCCAGTGGGGCCAACAACCTGGCGGTGGCCGATATCAAAACCCACCAGCTGGCTCAAGCGCCAGTTGGCCATGCTGTAAGAGAATTCCGGCTTTTCAATGGATTGGGGTCCAAACGCTCCGGCATAGGCGGCGGCCAGGGCACAGGTGCGCCACTCCTCGCGCCGCTCATAGGCGTAGTAGCCAATCTGCACTCGCTCGACAAAGGTGTTGCGGCACAGAGGGTGGTACATACGGCCGATTCGCAAAAAGTTTGAGAGCGTATTCACCTGGACATACGGCTGAGTCGGGGGAATGTTGATGATGATGGGTGCGGTTTTTTGTGGGACGGGCAACGGCCGTTCCTGTTGTTCCATTTTGCTCAATTCACTTGGATGATAGGGCTGAACGGTAAGGGCAGCAGCCTTGGCAAGGGTGGTACGGCGACCCAAAAAACGGGGTAAGTTAGCGAGGATTGTCATTCATTCACTCCAAAGTAATGTAAGCTGTGTTGTTGACCAGCCACATTAGATATTTCTATTCTTAACAACGGACTTATGGTGCTGGGCTCCCGGAAAAAATCACCCTATAAAACCCATAACAATGGTGGGGATTTGACCCGGTCTTTACGATAACGGCCGACGAACAGCAGGAGGATAGGCAAAAGGTGCTAAACGGCCGTTGCCCGGTAAGAAATTAGTATGCAATTGAAAACTTCACAAACATACGGAAGGCTCCCTAGCCTGAGGACATACTTCCAGTGGGCCAAGAATAGCAAAGATTGACAGATATACCACCTCAAACAGGACCTTTTCACAAAGCTTTCACTCGAACTGGCCGTGTGCCAAATGGATATCGAGGCTATTATTCGCCGCATCTACGAAGAATGCCCACTGGACTTCTGGACAATCACTTACTTACCGCCCAGAAAAGAGCGGGAAAACGTGCATTTTCCTTTACTCTTTGACGTAAACTGGGGGCGAGTGTGTTGTTATGATTGTTTATGAGATACAAAACCTCTGCAAAATTTACCCTGGCCAAAACCACCCTGCCAACGACAACATTAGCCTGCAAATTCGCCAGGGCGAGATTTTTGGCCTGCTGGGTGACAACGGCGCGGGCAAAAGCACGTTGGTCAAGCAGATGGTCAATTTGCTGCGCCCCACTTCAGGTACGATTCGGCTGTGGGAACGGCCGTTAACCCACACCCCCATGCACGTCCCCCTTCAGGTTGGCTATATGCCCCAAGATAGCGCCGCACTCAACAATCTCACCTTTGGCGAGGCGCTCTACTTCACCGCCCACCTGCGCGGTTTGTCCCGTGAAAAAGCGCGCCAGGAGCGGGATCGGCTGTTGGCACTCTGGCAGGCAGAGTCGCTGCGCGACCGGTACAGCTCGCGCCTATCTGGAGGGCAGCGGCGGCTGCTGCGCCTGGCCGTGGCTATGGCCGGGCAGCCCTCCATCCTTATTCTGGACGAACCAACCAACGATTTAGACCCGCAGCGGCGCAAGCTGGTCTGGGACGTGCTGCGCGAGGAAAATCAGCAGCGTGGCACCACCATCATCTTCATCACCCACGATGCCATCGAGGCGGAAAAGGTGATCCAGCGGGTGGGAATTCTGCATGACGGGAAATTGGTGGCCAACGGCCGTCCCAGCGAGCTTAAACAAGCGGTTGATCAAAAATTGCGCCTGGAGCTGTTTTTCACCCCGAGCCAGGAACCAGACGTGCCCGCTCACCTGCCCAAACACATCATCCAGCCCGGCCAATGGCTGCTGCTGCTGGATTGGGCGGAGGGAACGGCCGTTCTCAACCAGCTTGACCTTAAACAGATTGATGATTTCCGGCTGTACACGGCCACGTTGGAGGATTTGTATTTGCATTATGCAAGACGGCCGTAATTTCCAACCTTTCCTCGCGCAAATCTGGGATTTGCTGCTCATCGAGCTGACCAACTGGCGCTGGTCCTGGCGCAGCATGGTGGTGCTGGGCACCATTGCCCCACTGCTCAGCATGTTGGGCCTCTCGGTTTTCGCCCGTGACGCCGGGCTTGAGGCACTAACCTACGTCCTCACCGGCAACATCGTCCTGGCGCTCATGTTTGGCATCATGAACAACGTGCAGAGCCACATTATTTTCATGCGCTTCATGGGCTCGCTCGATTATTTTGGTACGCTGCCGGTGCGCAAGTCTGCTCTGATTTTGGCGATTATTTTGGCGTTTTTTTTGTTGGCGCTGCCTTCGGTTTGGGTAACGGCCGTTGTTGGCAGTTGGCTGCTGGGCATCACGCTCCAACCAAGCTGGTGGCTGCTGCTGGTCATCCCCATTTGCACACTGCCCCTTTCCGGCGTCGGTGCCCTCATTGGCGTCATCGCCCGGACACAAGCGGAATCTGGAACGATTAGCACCCTGCTTACCCTGCTGATGCTCGGTCTTGGCCCCGTCGTCATTCCACCAGATCGCCTGCCCGCCATCTTGCAAGCCGTCGGGCGATTCAGCCCAGCCACTTACGCGGCCTCCGCCCTACGCCAGGCGCTGCTGGGGCCAATCACCCCCCAGCTTTGGCGCGATCTGGGGGTGATGCTGTTGTTGGGTGGAATTGTTTTCTGGATTGTTGACCGCAAAATGGATTGGCGACAGCGAGGGTAATCTTAAGGGGTGAGCAGCCTCAAATGCGGTTTTTGTCAGCCGTTCGCATCTGAGGCTGCTCACTCCTCCAGAAGGCAGTTTATTTGCGTTATGCCGGGTTTAGTTCGGCAAAAAACGCCGATTTCGCCACGATTTCATCTGCCGGGACAAACGTTGCTTCCACTGCACTCAGGCCGGTGCGCCGCAAAAATGCCTGCACCACATGGTAACCCACGGCATAACCGCCATACGCGGGCATCCCGCCCAGCGGCTCGTACCCATTTTGCGCCGCCAGCGCGTCGCCAAAAATATAGCTGCGAATGACATTGAAGCCCGTTTTTTGCAGGCCAGTGGCAATGAGTGATTTGGCGGTGTCCAGCATCGTCTCGTCGAACTGGGTCACATAGTAGCCCACCACTTCTTCGCCAAACAGCGAGGCCGCAAACGATTCGGCCATGCCTTCCAGGACGATGTATTCCGCCACGCTGGTTTGCATGGTAAACGGAAAGGCGCGAAAGCGCGCCAGGTGGTGCATCTCATGCGCCACCAGCCCGGCTAGATGGGGCAAGTTGCGCTCATCCGGCTGCCAGAACTGGCCAATGTAGCGCGGCGCAAACCAGTCGGTGGCGCCCGTGTAGCCCGGCTGCGGATCGTTGGCAAAAAAGGCGGGATCGGCCAAAACCAGCCAACCCTCGAAGGTATCAAAAGGCAGTCGCTGCGCGTAGGGCGTGAACTGCGCAGCCGCTTGGGCAGCGGCCTCCCGACCAATTTCCCAGGCGTTGGCGGCTTCCATTTTTTGCAGCATACGGGCAATTTCGTCGGTTTGGTGGGGCAGCAGCCAACCCCATGCTTTGGCTCCGGCGAACGGATCGGCGGCATCAATGCCGACGTCCATGCTGGGGCGCTGCATCATGTTCATCATTTGCTGCCAGGGTTGGACAAACAGGTCCAGGTAGAGTTGTTCTCGTTTGGCGGCGTCGGGTTCGGTGAGGAGACGGCCGTAATATTCATTGGTTGGTATCCAATTGCTTTTCATGGTTTTTCCTCTTGTTTGCGTGGGAAACCTGACAGGTTTTGCAAGGCGTTGGTCTTTCAGCTAGGTTTGCTCAGCCAGGGGTTGGTTTAGCCAGATTCGTCGTAAATCTGACAGGTTTTAGTGTTCTTGTTGCAGTAAACGGTAATTGCCTGGTGCAAAAAGTCTGGCAGGTCCGGGTGCATCGCCTCGAAGGTGGCGCGGAAGGCGGGGTCGTGGGCGTAGCCCTGCCCCAAACCGCGCAAGATGTCGAAGGTGGGTTCGTAAAAGTGCCGGGTGTGTTGATGCCAGCGGGCCACAATCGCTTGAACAGCTTCACTGTCTGGTGAACTGCCTAACTGATCGATCATGTCTAGATAAATCTGGTTGCCTTCTTGCAGGATAGCTTGTTTTTCATCTTTGTTTAGCTGGTTCCAGCGCTGGTTGGATTGGCGCACCAGTTTGGGGTCCCAGCGGCGCTCGGCCTCGACCGCATACTCTTTTTGTTTGGCTTCATCGAAG
>CAUJGI010000048.1 GCA_963169155.1 Chloroflexota bacterium | reverse complement strand
GGATGGCGCCAACAAAGTACGCCAGTTCTGGTCTGTCACCCTGCCGCTGCTGCGCCCCACCATTGCCGTCGCCCTGGTCTTCCGCACGCTGGATGCGGTGCGTGTGTTTGACCTCTTCCAGATTGTGTTGGCGCAAAAACGGTATTCTATGGCCAGCTACGCCTATTATGAGCTCATCAACGGCCAGCGCATGGGGTACTCCTCCGCCAGCAGTGTGATCATTTTTGTGATCATTACCATCTTCGCGATTGGCTACATCAGATTGTTAGGAGTGGACAATGACTAAGGAAACCAGACACATCATTAATCGCATCATGTTCTATGCTGTTATGGCCCTGGTGTCCATCTATCTGCTGTTTCCATTTTATTGGGCCATCAACTCCTCGTTCAAAACGGAAAATCAGCTGCAAATGACGCCCGCAACATTTGTGCCGCGTGATCCGGCCACCGATGACGTCGCATTCAGCTGGAGAAATTACCAGGGGGTGTTTCAAAATGAGGATTTTGGTCGCGGCTTAATTAACAGCACCATTGTGGCTCTTTCTACAACGGCCCTGTCTTTGGTCGTTGGTTCATTTGCGGCTTTTGCTCTGGGCAAGCTGCGCTTTAGAGGTAAAACACCGTCACTTTACCTGATCTTGTCAATGACAATGTTTCCCCAGGTTGCGGTGCTGACGGGCCTCTATGCTGTGATTCGCGAGCTGCAAATTCCGGCCATACCCAGTATGATTCTGTCATACATGATCTTTACGCTACCTTTCACCACCTGGGTAATGACTTCATTCTTCAAGGGCTTACCCGATGAGCTCATGCAATCGGCCCAGGTAGACGGCGCAACGCCCTTCCAGACCTTTTACAAAATTTTGCTGCCCCTCACGCTGCCTGCCCTGGTGACCACCGGGCTGCTGGCCTTCATCAATGCCTGGAATGAGTACCTGTTTGCCCTCACTTTCACCACCATTGAGTCCAGCGCCCGCACGGTGCCGGTGGTAATGGCTTTGTTCACCGGCCAGATTTCACGCCAGGAACCGTTTGGCGAGATTATGGCGGCGGCCATTCTCATCACCATTCCGCTGCTGATTCTGGTGTTGATCTTCCAGCAGAAGATTGTGGAAGGGTTGACGGCTGGCGCGGTAAAAGGCTAAATTTTTGCGGATCTTGCGGATTCGGTGGGGTTAGACTGATTTTCGCAACGAATTGACACGAATTTACACGAATATTAGCGTTAATTCGCGTCAATTTGGGTCTAATCCCCTGAAATCCCAAGCCGATTTGTCTGGAGCGGTTTTTATTCGCTGTTTGGCAAATCTTCCAGCTCCGTAACGGGATTAAAAGAAAGAAAGGGGCCTGGAACCCAGCCTTCATTGGGTTTTGGCGCCCCTTCTATTTTTACCAGGTAATAATCGAGCACGGGGTTTTGCTGGTAAAGGATGATTTGAACGGCCGTCCCATGCGCCGCCTCAGCTACAATACTCAACCGCGAATGGCTGTCGTAGAGCAGCACCTTGGGCTGTATCAGTTCGCCCTCGTACACGCCGTTGAGCCAGGCCATGCCATCGTCACCCCAGGCTGTGGGAATACCACACTGGTCCGGATCGGGGTTGTCGGGGAAGGGCAAAAGCGGGACATCAGGGTCACGGTGGAGGGCAATCCAGGCAGCGGCCGTTTCGTGGGCCGGTGGTTGGGTAGTGGCAGGTACGGCCGTAACCACTCCCTCTGCCCCGCAGGACGACAAGCCCAAACCAGCTGCCAGCAAAAGAAGAACTTTTTTTACATGTAACATATCGTTTATTGTCCCACTCAATCTAGAGGATCAGATGCTTTGGCCAAATACGGCCGTATGCATATAAAACCATACGATACTTAAATCGAAATGAAAACATATCATCCCAACGGTACACACAACTTGAAATGGTGGCAAACGGCCGTCTTCTACCAAATTTACCCCCGCAGCTTCCAGGACAGCGACGGCGACGGCATCGGTGACCTGCAGGGCATCATCAACCGGCTCGACTACCTGGTGGACCTGGGCATCAACGCCATCTGGATTTCGCCCATCTTCCCCAGCCCGATGGCCGACTTTGGCTACGACGTCGCCGACTACTGCGACATCCACCCCATGTTTGGCGACCTGGCCACCTTCGACCGCCTGCTGGACGAAGCCCACCAGCGCAACCTCAAAATCATCCTCGATTTTGTGCCCAACCACTCCTCCAACCAGCACCCCTGGTTCCTGGAGTCCCGCAGTGCCCGCGATAATGCCCAGCGGGATTGGTACATCTGGCGCGACGCCAAACCAGACGGTTCCCCGCCCAACAACTGGATTTCCATGTTTGGCGGCTCTGCCTGGACCTGGGACGAACAGACGCAGCAATATTACCTGCACAGCTTCCTGCCAGAGCAGCCCGATCTCAACTGGCGCAACCCCGATGTCGTAGACGCCATGCACAACGCCCTCCGCTTCTGGCTCCAGCGCGGCGTCGATGGCTTCCGCGTGGACGCCATTCTTTGCCTCATCAAGCACGACTCGTTTGCAGACAATCCGCCCGTTGAACCGGGCAGCTTTTGGGAAGCGTGGGGGCATCAATTTGAGCCGCGCTACACCGTCAACCAGCCAGAAATGTTCGAGCACGTTCGCCTGATGCGCCGCGTGTTTGACGAATTTGAGGAGCGCGTCCACATCGGTGAAACCTCTACGGAAGATGTGGCCGGGCTGCTGCCGTATTACGGCCGTCCGCTCGATGGCTACGACATCCCCTTCAACTTCAAGCTGCTCCACGCCGACTGGCACGCGCCCACCATGCGTCAGATTATCGAAGCGTATTACGACATTTTGCCCGACGGCGGCTGGCCCAACTTCGTCTTTGGCAACCACGACATCCACCGCTTTGCCACCCGCTACGGCTATGAACATCATCGCTCCGTGGCCATGCTGCTGCTGACGCTGTGGGGCATCCCCACGCTGTACTACGGCGATGAGCTAGGCATGGAAGATGTATTCATCCCAGTTAATCAGCGCATCGACCCGTGGGGCATCAAGATGCCGGAGGCCGATTTTGGCCGCGACCCGGAGCGCACGCCGATGCCGTGGGACAGCTCACCCAACGCAGGCTTCACCACCGGCGAGCCGTGGCTGCCCCTGGCCAACGATTACAAAACGCGCAACGTGGCCAGCCAGCTGGCCGACGGACAATCGACCCTGAACTTTTACAAAACGTTACTCCAGCTGCGGCTCAGCCATCCGGCGCTGCACAGCGGCGCTTTCACCTTTGTCGATGGCCTGGGGGACGACATGCTGGCATACCGGCGTGAAGCGGGTGGACAACGCCTCCTGGTATGCCTCAATTTTGGGCCGCAGGAACGCCCCATCGACTTGAGCCACCTGACCAGCCGGGCCGAAACGCTGCTTTCTACCCATTTCACCACACACAGCGGCACAACGTTCACGTTGGAGCCACACGAGAGCCTCCTGCTCCAACTCGATTAAAGGAAGTGACCCCGATGAATAATCCTTATTGGTATAAAACGGCCGTCTTCTACGAACTCAATATCCGTGCCTACCAGGATAGCAACGGCGACGGCATCGGCGACTTTCAGGGCGCTATCCAGCACCTGGACCACATCCAGTCACTCGGCGTAGACTGCATCTGGATCATGCCCCACTACGCCTCGCCGCTCAAAGACGACGGCTACGATATTGCCGACTACTATCAGGTGCATCCCGCCTACGGCACCCTGGACGACTTCCAGGCATTTGTCACCGCCGCCCATGCCCGCGGCCTCTATGTTGTCACCGATTTGGTGACCAATCACACCTCCGACCAGCACGCCTGGTTCCAGGCCGCCCGACAAGACAAAAACTCGCCCTACCGCGACTACTACGTC
>CAUJGI010000047.1 GCA_963169155.1 Chloroflexota bacterium | reverse complement strand
GAACAGGTGCGCCCCTACACCTTTTCCGACACCCAATCGCTGGCCATTCACAACCGCTACCTCTCGGTGCGCAGCCAGGAATGGAAATACATGCAAATCCGCCAGCCGCAGCGCAACCGGCAAACGCTGCTCAAAACCGTGCAGCACGTGCTGGCCCGCGGCCTGCTGTGGGACATTATCCGACGGCCGCGTCACTTCTGGCGCAGCTATTTTCGCCACAGCAATGAGTTTTTGTTTAACCTGCAAACGGATCCGGCCGAACAGCACAACCTGCTGGCCCAACACCCTGAAACGGCCCAACATCTGCGGCAGGTGCTGGACCACTGGCTGGCGCAAAACGAGCAGCTGGCCCAACAGCTCGGCGATGAGCCGCTGACCTACCACGAAAGTGAAGCGCTGCAAAAACACCTGGAAAAACTGGGTTATTTGTAGACAGTGTCATACCCGCGAAGGCGGGTATCCATCTTTTTCACCAGAATGACAATCAAAAGTGTAAACAGTAGGACAAAAAAGACGGCCGTTGAGCTTTGAGGAAGCGCATGAAAAACAAGCGTTTTGTGCTGCTGTGTCAGCACTTCTATCCCGAGATGGTTTCCACCGGCATGCACATGACCGAGCTGGCCGAGCGGCTGACGGAACTTGGCTGGCACATTACCGTCTACTGCGCGCGGCCCAGTTGGGGCGCCGAGGCAGAAACCAGTGACCAAATCTTAAATTACAACGGCATCAAAATCATCCGGGTCAACACCGTGGGTGATCAGAAAAAGAGTCTACTCTCCCGCGCCCTGTTTGCGCTCTCCTTTCTGTGGTCCGTCGGTCTGCTGCTGTGGCGGCAGCGCCAGCAGTTCCCTGGTGTGGTGGTAACCACCAACCCCCCATTTTTAGGGCTGGTAGGCTGGCTGTTTTCCAAACTGTTTCACCTTCCCTACCTGCTCATTGTGTACGATATCTACCCAGAAATAGCGGTTAACCTGGGCGTCCTGTCGCCCCGGTCGCCCATTACCTGGATTTGGCGGCAGGTAACCCACCTGATTTTTCGCAATGCGGCCGTTCTCGTGGTTATTGGTCGAGACATGGAGCGCATCGTGCGGCAAAAGATGCCGCCCCATCGGCACCATCGCATCATCTGCATCCCCAACTGGTCCGACGAAAAGCGGGTGAAACCGGTGCCCAAACACCAAAACAGTTTTCGCCAGCAGCAGGGCCTCAACAATCACTTTGTGGTGCAGTACGCGGGACGCATGGGCCGAACGCACAATCTTGAGCCAATCATCGAGGCCGCCCGCGAGCTGTCTACAGAAAAGGTGATCTTTCAATTTGTTGGCGACGGCGCCAAAAAAACTATCTTGCAGCAAATGGTGGCTCAGTACAACCTGCCAAATGTGCAGTTTCTGGCCTATCAACCAATGGAATGTCTGTCTGAAATGCTCTCCGCCGCTGACCTGGCCCTGGTGTGCCTGGATGTAGCGTTCACCGGCCTGAGCGTGCCCAGCAAATCGTACGGCATCCTGGCCAGCGGCACCCCCATTTTGGGCTTTGTCCAGCCAGACAGTGAAATTGGGCAGATGATTACCGAGGAAGCCTGCGGCCTGGTGCTGCCCAATCCCACGGCCGAACAAATCTCCCAAACCGTGCGCAGCCTGATTCACAACACCAGCATGCTGGAAGCCATGAGTGCTGCCGGGCACCAGGCCTTTCTCAACAAATATACCCTCACCCACGCCGCCACCGCCTATGACGCCGTTCTGGCCCGCATGGTAGCCGGGTTAAGCTCAACTTTTTAACCCAAACGTTCACTCGCTGTTCGCCACAAATTAACTGTACCGCCTATCTGTCAGGGAGGAACTTGACGATGAAGTTGTATCCAAATGATCCCACTCCCCAAACACTAGCCAACACCATGCCTGCATTTCGTAAAACCAACACCTTTAAGCTGCCATTCTCCGAGCGCCGCCTGCTGCTGCTTTTCATCGATTCCTGCCTGGTTTTCCTGGCCGTTGCTGGCGCTCTTTTGTGGTGGCAGCAGTCGGCTGGTCAGCCCATGGACATATCGCTCATGCGTGAGCGCTGGTTCTGGTTCCCCATCATGCTGGTGAGCTGGGGCATTCTGGCCGGGCTCAATGATTTATATGACATCCCTACCTCGTGTCGCCGCACGTTAACGGCCGTTCGGGTTGTCGTCACTGGCACTCTAGGCTTTATCATTTACTGGGGTGTCTACTTTGTCAGTTCGCAGTCGCTGCCCCGCCTGTTTGTCATTTTCTTCCTGGTCCTGGTAGTGCCCGCCATCATTCTGTGGCGCTGGAGCTACTCCTACATCTTTTTTGCCCCACCCTTCCGCCACCGGGTGCTGATCATCGGTGCCAACGAGCGGGGGGCCACCATCGCCAGGGCGTTGAAACGCGAACCGCTCACCAATTACCAGGTGGTCGGCTTTTTAGACAACACACCAGAAGCTGCCCACGAATCACTGGACAGCGCGCCCATTCTTGGCGCGGAAAAAGATGTGCTGCACGTGGCCCGGCAGCTGGGCGTGCAGGAGGTGGTAATTGCCCTGGAGAGGAATTTGGAACGGCCGTTGTTCGGCCAGCTTGTTGAATGTCAGGCCCAAGGCATCGAAGTTTCCTGGATGCCCGACCTGTACGAAAGAGTATGCCGCAGCGTGCCCATCCAGCACGTGGACCCCACCTGGGCCCTTAGCGCCATGCAGGAAGCACAGCTGATCGGCCGTTTCCAACTGGCCGCCAAACGTCTGCTCGATCTGGCCGTGGTCTTGCTTGCCGCACCCATCTTTTTGCTGCTCATCCCGGCCATTGGCCTGGCCATCGTGCTGGATTCTCCCGGCCCCATCTTCTACTCGCAAGTGCGCTGTGGCCGGGCGGGCAAAAAATTCAAAATTCTCAAGTTCAGAACCATGGTTACCAACGCCGAAAAAGACGGCAAACCGCAGTGGGCCAGAAAACGAGATCCACGCATCACCCGCGTGGGTCAGTTTTTACGCAAATCGCGGCTGGACGAACTGCCGCAAATCATTAACGTGCTCATGAACGACATGAGTCTGGTAGGTCCCCGCCCGGAACGCCCGGAATTCATCGAAACCCTGGAAAAAGAAGTCCGTTTCTACCGCACCCGTCTAACCGTCAAGCCCGGCATCACCGGCTGGGCCCAAATTCATTACGACTATGGCAACACCGTCGAGGATGCGCTGATCAAACTTCAGTACGACTTTTACTATATTCGCTACCTCTCTGTCGTGCTAGACATCTACGTCCTCTTCAGAACCATCGGTGTCCTCTTCAAACTAAAAGGCACCTGATAACAAAAAAGATTCATCAACCAAAAAAAAGTAGATTAAAAAGGCCTGTTGCGTACTGGTATGAGGGAAGAGCCTTCTAAAAGTTTACCCATTGTTGCAGGCAAACGGAGGAAATCATGACAGATTTTGTGGAACTGCGTCACTATGCAGCGATTGTGCTCAAACGGTGGTGGGTACTGGTTTTGGTACTCATCTTCACCCTGGCCATTGGCTTTGGCATTACCCGCCGCCAGGAGCCGGTTTACAAGGCAACTGCCAGTATTCTGGTTGGCCAATCTTTGCAAACAACCAATATCAGCACGCAGGATTTTCGCACCAGCGAGGAGCTGGCGCAGACATACGCCGCTCTGGCCCAACGCCAGCCCATACTGGAAGGAACTGTGGAAGCCCTGGGACTGGACATGCGTTGGCAGCGGCTGAGGGGCGCTGTCTCCGCCAAGCTGGTCCCAAACACACAGCTGGTCGAAGTCATCGTCGAAGCCGATTCGCCGGAAGAGGCCGCCGTCATCGCCGACGAAGTGGCCAACCAGCTCATTTTGATGAGCCCAACGGCGCTGCAAAACCAGGAGTTCGCCGAAACGATCAGCTTCGTCGAACAGCGCATGGCCAGCCTGCAAAGCAAAATTGAGGAAGGCCAGCTGCGCCTGGAAGAGCTGGAGGCCACCGACGTTTCTCAGTTTTCGGCAACGGAAACGGCCGCTCTCCAGCAAGAAATCAACGCCTTAACCGGGTTAATTACGGAATGGGAAAGAAACTTCACCCAACTGCTGGCCTTCCTGGACAGCAACCAATCGTCCAACTACCTGGCCATTGTGGAAGCGGCGCAGCCCAGCTTTACACCGGTACGGCCGAATGTGCAGCTCAATTTAGCCGTGGCCGCCGTAGTCGGTCTGGCTCTCGGCCTGGGGCTCGTTTTTGTGCTGGAGCACATGGATGACACCATCAAGTCCAGCGACGACCTGGGTAAATTGATCGGCTTGAATCCCCTGGGTGCTATCCGCGAGGTCAAAAGCGAGGGGTACGAAAATGCCCTCATCACCACCCGGGACAGGTTCTCACCCCAGTCGGAAGCGTACCGCATGATTCGCAGCAACATCCAGTTCATGTCGGTAGACGAACCGAGCAAATCCTACCTGGTCACCAGCGCCGTGCGCGGTGAAGGCAAAAGCTTCTTCACCGCCAATCTGGGCGTGGTGATGGCTCAGGCCGGACACAACACCATCATCGTCGATACCGATTTGCGCAGCCCGGTGCAGCACAAGATTTTCCAGCTGCAAACCCCCAAAGGGCTGACCGATTTGCTGCGCGAGCCGGAGTTGTCGGCGGTTAACTTTTTAGAGAGCACCCAGGTTCCCGGCCTGCGAGTGCTCACCAGCGGGGCACTGCCACCCAACCCGTCGGAGCTGATCGGCTCGCAGCGCATGAAACAGGTCATGGCCGGACTGGCCGAAATTGCCGACGTGGTCATCTACGACAGCCCGCCAGCGGTCATCGTAGCTGATGCCGCCATCCTGTCGGAGCGGGTAGACGGCGCGGTGTTTGTGATCCACGTGGGCAAAACCCGGCGCGAGGTGATCCAGCAAGCCATCTTCAACCTGCGCCAGGCCGAAGCCAACCTGTTTGGCGCGGTGTTGAATCGTGTTTCCAAGAAAACGCACAGCTACTACTACCACGGCTACTATTACAAACGCAGCGACAGCGAAACGGCCGATCAGGCCGACCTGGGCTGGCGCCAGCGCTGGGCCAAACAGCTGCCGTTTCTCAAATAAAGCTCTTTTGGATTTAAGGGGCAGCACCGAATTGACGCGAATTTTCGTGTCAATTCGGCTCAATCCGGTGCAAAAATCAGACTGGCCCCACCAAATCAGAAAGATCCTAAAATAACCGCAACCTTACAACCAAATACCAACCAAAAAAGCGTGGCTAAGCCGCGCTTTTTTGTTGCCAATTGCCAAGATGCCAGATCAATAAACTTTGTTATAATCCCCCTGCCGGTAGCAGAAAAGGGCACCTCGCCCGTACCCGGCGGCGCATTGTGCGCAACCAAAACTGCGGGAACCAAGCCCGCCTATAATTAACGAACAGCATCCTAATAAACCTGTCAGGTCTTTTCAGACCTGATAGATTTTGCGTGTTGTCGGAAGGATATTTTTATGACTGTTTTGACACAAAAAAAGGCGCAATCTGAAGCGGTGCGGGTGGTGGCAACGGCCGTTCCCGTCGCCGCCGTTGTCGTGGTGGCCAGCTACATCGGGGCACAAATGCTGGCCGACATCACCAGCCTGAAGATTGGCCTGATGGCGGGTTACGCCGTAGACATGGGCACCTTCATCTACCCCATCACTTTCACCCTGCGCGATCTGGTCCACAAAACGTTGGGCAAGCGCAACGCCCAGGCGCTGATCATCATGGCGGCCATCATCAACCTGTTTATGGCCGCTTACCTGGCCTGGGCCGCCAGCGTGCCCAGCGACCCGTCGTGGGGGTTGGGTGCGGAGTTCAGCGCCATTTTGGGGCCGCTGTGGCGCATCGTCATCGCCTCTATCCTGGCCGAAGTGGTGAGCGAGCTGCTGGACACCGAGGTGTATCACTGGTTTGTCACCCGCATCACCGAGCGTTACCAGTGGGCGCGGGTGCTGCTGTCTAACAGCATCAGCGTGCCGGTGGACAATCTCATCTTTGCTGTGGGCGCGTTTGGCGCGCTGCCCTTCCTGCAAGATCACTTCCTCACCTTGCCCTGGAACGTGGTGTGGCAAATTTTTGTCTTCAACCTCATCGTCAAATACGGTATGACGCTCATCAGCCTGCCGCTGATCTACCTGTCGCCCAAAAACGGGGCGGCCCAAAGTTGAGGTGTTATGTTCCAATTAACCACAGAACGGCTGCGGCTGCGGGATTTTCAGCCAGGCGATTTTGACGCCTTTTTTGCCACCACCAGCGATCCCGAATACCAGCAATTTTACGCCGAAGATGAGATGACACGGCCGTTCTGGCAAGAAATCTTCGCCAACATCCTGGAAGGCACCATAACGACACCGCGCAGCAGCTACCAACTGGCCATCTGCCTGCCCGATGGCAGCCTCATCGGCACGTGCGGTGTGCGGCTGGAGGATGAAGCAAACCAACAGGCGTCATTTGGCTGTGCGATAGGACGGCCGTATTGGGGCCACGGCTACGCCACCGAAGCGTGCCGCGCCCTGTTCAATTTTGCCTTTACGCAGCTGGACATCCACCGCATCTACGCCGAAACCAAAGCCAAAAACCAGCGCGCCCGCGCCCTGGCCGAGCAGCTGGGCATGCAGTTGGAAGGCATTCACCGACAAACCCAATTTTTTCGCGGAGTGTGGTGGGATACGGCCGTCTACGCCATCCTTAAAAGCGAGTGGCCGTAAGGGCGACCCGGCGGGTCGCCCTTACAAAATTTGCCAGTTCCACGCGCATCTGGATAATAGATTCATCTTCACACGAGGTTGACCCATGACGGATTGAGTTCATCCCATTGTTTTTCTGATTTCTAATGTGACCCCCAACGGGGCAATGGTGGATGGCGCACGGCGCCGCCAAAACGGGTGAACTCATGTTAACGGCACACAACCTTTCTAAAGCCTACGGGCTTTCTCCAATTCTTGAGAACATCACATTTTCCATCAACGCCGGCGAGCGTGTTGGGCTGATTGGCCCCAACTGCAGCGGCAAAAGCACGCTCATGCGCCTGCTCACCGGGCAGGAACGGCCGGATCGCGGCAGCATCATGCTTAACCCGCCCACCCTGCACATCGGCTACCTGGCCCAGGGCTTCTTGCCCGACGAGGATCAGACGCTGGGCGATTTGCTGCACCAGACGGTCGGCGATCCAGATGAACTGGAAGCAGAACTGGGCGAGCTGGCTCTGGCGCTGGCAGC
>CAUJGI010000046.1 GCA_963169155.1 Chloroflexota bacterium | reverse complement strand
CGGCAAATCCGCACCTGGGCGGGCGAGCCAGAGCGCATCCGCCACCTGAACGAGGCGGCCACCGCTGCCCGCAATTTCCGCACCACCTGCCTGCGTGACAGCCTGCTCGATTTGTCCCTGGCGATTGAAGTGTTCGACACGCAGCTGGTGCAGCACCCCGAAATCCACAAATATTTCAGCGAGCGCTACCGCCACCTCATCGTGGACAACATCGAGGAGCAGACGCCCGCCGGGCAAAATTTTGTGGCTGAACTGATGAACGAAACGGTGACAACGGCCGTTGCTTACGACGCCGCTGGTGGTTACAAACGGTTCCTCGCCGCCGATCCGCTGGGGGCCAATAAAGTCCGCAGCCTCAGCGCCTAGGCCTTCGACTTCCAGGAGCCGGTCATCACCAACACGCCGCTGACCCACCTGGCCAGCCTGGTGGAAAACCAGCTGATGCACACCACCAAACCATTTGCCGAGGCGCAGCAGGCCGTCCTGGGTACCGTCGGCGGCCGTTACCGGCGCGAAATGGTCATCCAGCTGGCCGATGCCCTGGTGGAGCTGATGGCCGAGCGCAGTCTGCATCCGTCCGAAATTGCCATCGTCGCGCCGTACCTGGACGGCGCGCTGCGCTACATGTTGGAAAACGCCTTCCGCGACGCCGGGCTGCCCTACTACCTGCTGCGCCGCCGCTCCAGCCCGCGCGACGAACCGCGCGTGCGCGCCTGGCTCACCTGGCTGGCCCTGGCCCACCCCGATTGGCACCTGCCGCCCAGCCCGTTCGACGTGGCCGAGGCGCTCACCCTCAGCATCAGCGGGCTAGATGCCGCCCGCGCCGAGCTGCTCACCGAATCCCTCTACCGCCCCGAAACGGCCGACCTATTGCCCATTTCCGAGCTGCCAGATCGCATCCAAAGCCGCGTCGGCATGGATTTTGTCGGGCTGTACGAGGAGATTCGTTTGTGGCTGGCGGGGCAAGACGGCCGTGCCAGCATCGACGTCTTCCTGCACCGGCTGTTCACCCTGCTGTCCGAACGCCGCTTCCAGCCAGAACCGGACGTGGCCGGAGCGGCCGTGTGCGATTGGCTGGTCCAGGCCGCCACCCGCCTGCGCCAGTCGGCCGAGGCGATTGGGCTGCACGCCCCCGCCGCCGTGGGCAACGCCTTCATCGACGGCATCAACCAGGGGCTGGTGACGGCCAATCCGCCCGAGCTAGGCGACCCGCCCGATCCCAACGGCATCATGATTTCCACCATTTACGGCTACCTGCTGGCCGGACGGCCGGTGCGGGTGCAGGTGTGGCTGGAAACGGCCGCCACTGGCTGGTGGGACATCCCCAACCAACCACTCAGCAACGCCTTTGTCCTGGCGCAAAGCTACGATTCCGCCCAGCCGTGGACGATGGACAATGACTTCCACATCCGCAACCAGCTGCTCAGCCGCATCGTGCGCGGCCTCACGGCGCGCTGCTCGGAAGGCATTCTGCTGGCCTCCAGCGACCTGGACCGCCGCGGCGTGCGCCAGGATGGGCCGCTGTGGCGTGCCCTGCAAGCAGTGAGGTAACTTGAAGAAGTGAAAAGTGAAAAGTGAAAATTAAAAAGTAGAAGCCACCTTTCACTTCCCCCTTCTTCCCTCATCCCTCTTCCCTCATCCCTCTCCCCTCATCCCTGACCAATTTCCCTGTGAACAGAAAGTAAAAAGTTGTTTGGGTACGAAACGGCCGTTCTCCCCTGTGTTATACTGCCTGCAACGGGAACGCTTGCTCATAAGGCAAAATGAAACTTTAATCTTTACACTAAAAAACAGGCAGCGGAAACCCATAGACGTCCCAGGGATAATCCCCGTAAAAGTCCGGCAGCGCACTGCCGCAGAGGGTAACATGGCAGTAAAGTCACAACAGGAAATTTTAATCGTTGAAGATGATCCCGTCATTCAAGGGATTTTGTCCATGAACCTGACCGATGAAGGGTACCAGGTGCTCACGGCTGGCGAAGGGCTGGTGGGCGTTCGCCTGGCCACCGAAGCGCAGCCCGGCCTTATTTTGATGGACATGCGCCTGCCCGACATCACCGGTTGGGAAGCCACGCGCCGCCTCAAGGCCCAGCCCGAAACCCGCCACATTCCCATCATTGCCCTCACCGCTCAATCCACCTCTGAAGATTTGCGCCGCTGTTTTGATGCTGGCTGCGATGCGTTTATGACCAAACCGATTCAGTTTGCCCAGCTGTTTACCAAAATCGAGATGCTGCTGAACCGCTCGATAAATGCGCTGGAGTAGCGCAAGGCGTTTCCAGGTCAACGGTTCGAGTTGTTATGAACAAAAAGCTGAAAAAAGAAGAGCACGCCCAGGTGCTGGTTGTAGATGACAACGATCTGAATGCCGATTTATTGGCGCAGCGCCTGCTGGATCAGGGGCATGGGGTAATGGTGGCGCGCAACGGCCGTATCGCCCTGGACATGCTGCAAAAACACCCCATCGACATCATCCTACTGGACATCATGATGCCCGAGCTGAGCGGCTTTGAGCTGCTGGAAATTGTTAAAGCCGACCCCAAACTGCAAGTCATTCCCGTCATCATCATTTCCGCCGCCGACGATGCGGCCAACATTGTGAAAGGCATTGAGCTGGGCGCGGAAGATTATCTGCCCAAGCCGTTTAACATGCCGCTGCTCAGCGCCCGCATTAAATCCAGCCTGGCGCGCAAGCAGATGTACGACCAGGAGCAGGCGCGCCTGCAAGAAATTGCCACGCTGCAAGCCATCGACGCCGAGCTAAACGCCACGCTGGACATGCGCCGCGTGATGGAAATTTCGCTCAACTGGGCGCTGCGGCAGGTGGGCGGCGAAGCGGGTGTCATGGGCATTGTGGCCGAGGACCGCCTGCACGTACTGGCTTTTCAGGGCTACACCTACGAGATTTACGAGGATTCCCCGTTTGTGCTGCTGGACCAGCTGCCCGCGGCGCAGCAAGCGCTGCACGCTGGCGCGCTGGCTTACGAGCCGCAAACAGAGCGGGCGGGGCTGCTGGTGCGCACCCAAAGCCAGATTGTGCTGCCGCTTTACCGGGAAACGGCCGTTATCGCCCTGCTTGTGCTGGAAAGTACCCAACCCAACCAATGGGACCCGGAGCATCTCACCTTCCTCAAGCGATTGGGCAACCACGCGGCCATCGCCCTGGCCAACGCTCAGCTGGTGGAAGCGATGAAGGTGGCCAATCAGGCCAAAAGCGAATTTGTCTCCTTCGTCTCACACGAGCTCAAAATCCCCATGACCAGCATCAAAGGGTATGCCGATTTGCTGCTCTCCAGCAACTTTGGCCCGATCAACGAAGCGCAAACCACCTTCCTGGAAACAATTCGCAACAACGTCAACCGCATGAGCCGCCTGGTGACCGACTTAACCGATGTCTCCCGGCTGGAATCAGGCCAGCTGCACCTGGAAACGCGGCCTATCCAGCTGGCGGAGGTGGTGTCAGAGGTGGCGTCCTTCACGCGGGCGCAAATCGAAGAGAAACAGCAAACCCTGGTGCTCACCGTGCCAGACAATCTGCCAGACGTTTGGGCCGACCGCACCCGCCTGGCACAAATCCTGACCAACCTGGTGAGCAACGCCTACAAATACACGCCGGAAAACGGCCGTATCACCATCTGTGCCGAAGAGATGAACAGCGTTAACGAAGAGGCCGAAGTCCAGCCCATGATTCACGTTTCCGTAGCCGACACTGGCCTGGGCATCAAAGACGAGGAGCAAAAGGCGATTTTCAACAAGTTCTTCCGCGGCAGCGACGACCAGGCTTTGCGCTCGCCGGGCACGGGGTTGGGGCTAAACATCACTAAAAATTTGGTGGAACTGCATGACGGCCGTATCTGGTTCGAAAGCAAATACCGCGAAGGGACGACTTTTCACTTCATCATTCCGGTAGCTAACGGGCATTTGCAGTGACAGTTACCAGTTAATTACCGACACCCCATTCATCACGCATCAGCAGGTAAACATTCCCTTTCTGAAACGTCCAGCAGGCGGCTTTCGCCGTTTCGACTCTTTTGGGTGCTTATTTACGGCCCACTTTGTTTACCCTGGGACTTACGCAAATTCTGTCTTTTCCGGTTTCAAGTTCAATTGACTTATCTGAGAACAGACGGAAGTGTTGAATGGTCTCCTGACCGTGCCGGTTAGGCGGCACGGCGAGATGCTGGCCACAGCCCGAAATTTGCGTGAGTCCTAGGGTAAACAAAGTGGGCCGTAAATAAGCACCCAAAAGGGTCAAAACGGCGAAAGCCGCCTGCTGGACGTTTCAGAAAGGGAA
>CAUJGI010000045.1 GCA_963169155.1 Chloroflexota bacterium | reverse complement strand
CTGGAAGGGATCGATTACGTGCACCATCTGAAGCATGCGCTGGAGGATGCGGGCTACATCGTCTCCCGCGAGATTGGGGTGCCCACGCCCGTGCCCGCTCCGGACACGCAGGAGTTGGCGCTGGCAGGGGTAAGCGTGGCTGGCATTGGGGCAACGGCCGTTTCCACCCTGCTCAACCTGCCCGAAGCCATCGCCCTACCCCTGACGGTGGCCGCCGCTGGCGGAGCCGCTGCGCTCCCTTTCATCGAAGCGCAGCGCAACCAGGCCGCCATCGACCGCCTGGCCCAGGCACACGACCATGACCATCATCACCATGAGCACGACCACGAGCATGATGATGCCCATGACCACGGGCACCATCATCACGACCATGACCACGGGCACGATCACGGCGATTTGGCGGCGCTTTACCCCCCCTCCTACGCGCCAAAATTGATTGCCCTGGGCGCAACCGCGCTCACGCCCATTGCCGTCCAGCAAGCGGCCCGATTGGACGGCGCGGCGGGCTGGCTGGCGGGGCTGGCCTACCAGGCGACGGCGGCGGCGGCGCTGGCCACCAGCACCAGCGGGCAGGAGTACCAGCTGCGCATCGAGGTGTACAAAGGGTTTAATCTGGATTGGTTACTGCCGCTGGCAACGGCCGTTCTGCAACTCCCCCACAACGGCAGCAAAACAGCGGCCCTGGCCGTGCTGGGCGCGGCCTGGCTGGCGGCGCGGCAGCAAAACCTGGACGTGCTCTCCGCCGTCGATCCGGGCCACGCAGAGGGGCACACCCACCACATTTCGGTGGCCATGGCGGCGATTGGCGACCTGCAAATGGCCATCGGCCCTAAACCGGCGCGCAAATGGGCGGGCGTGGGTCCGGCAGCCACGGCCGTTTCGCTCCTGCTGGCCAATCGAGGGTATGAAAATGGGGCGGTGGCAACGGCCGTACTCGGCACCATTGGCCAAACAATGGGACTCGTCGGCTTCCGCCACCCGGAACGCGCCTTGCAAGATACCTTGCAGCAAGCCGCCCCCAGCTTCGCCATCGGCGCGGGGGTGGGGTTGGTGGCGCTGATTTTGGGAAGAGGGAAGTAATTGGGTAATTGAGTAATTTGCCCAATTACCCAATTCCCTAATTACCTAATTACCAAATTACCTTCCGCCATGAATCCCCCCGCCACCACCACCCGCTTTTGCCACATTCCCGCCGGGCCGTTTGTATATGGGCCGGAGGTGTGTTACGAGCGGCTGGAACAATGCCCGCCGTTTAAGCCACAGCAGACGATGGAATTGCCGGAATTTTGGCTGGCGGAATTTCCGGTAACGGTCTGGCAGTGGCGGGAATATTTGCAGGAGACGGGGCACAACTGGGTCGGCAGTTGGTATGCGGTGGTGGGCGGCTGGCGCGGCACCTTTTTGCGAGCCTACGCGCCCGTCGAATCCTACCCGGCTGGTCACGATGATTATCCCATTGTGGACGTGACGCAGGCGGAAGCGTATTTGTACTGTGACTGGCTGTCCGAAAAGCTGGGCGTGGCAATCACGCTGCCCACAGAATTTCAGTGGGAAAAGGCGGCGCGGGGAGTGGACGGCCGTTTCTACCCCTGGGGCAACCAAAAACCGCGTCCAGAAATTCAGTGGCAGGCGACGTTTCCGGTGAAGCCCGCCAGCTACCTGTTCAGCTTGATCGTCAAACCGCGGCGGGAGTGGGCACGAGCGGGTTGGTATTGGCGCAACGGTCGTCCGCTGCCAGTGGGCGCAATTCCGCAAAACGTGTCGCCCTACGGCTGCGTGGACATGAGCGGCAACATTTGGGAATGGACCAGCAGCCTGTACAATCCCAATCTGCCCGATTTTCATGTGGTAAAGGGTGGCTCGTGGGGGTACACCATTCACCACGCGGCGTGCAACGTGCGCAGCGCGTGCAGCGTCACCACCCCCAGCCGGGAGTATCATGCCCAGGGCACGGGCTTTCGGGTGATGGCTTTGGCAAGGCCGGAGATAGTGAAAAGTAAAAAGTGAAAAGTGGCCAACTTTTTACTGTTCACTTATCACTTTTTACTCAAGAGCTATGGATCAACTCGTTCTCATTTTCATCGCACTGCTGCTCCTGGGCACGGCCGTATTCATCTACCGCCGTTTGCCGCGAGGGTTGACGCGCTGCCCCAATTGTGGCTATGCGCAGCCACCTGAGCAGTGGCCGCTGCAAAACCAGCGGCGGCATGTCAACGGCCGTTACACCATAACCCCTCTGCCCACCTGCCCGCAGTGCAATTTTGTGTACGAGGAGCCGAAGCCTGGCAAACGGCCGTCAACGCGCCGCAAAGACGATCGATTCGATGGCCAGGCTTAACCGCGACGGATCTTGGTAGCTGAATGGGTAAGCATCGGGCAGGATGAGCTGAAGTTCGTTAAGCTGGTGGGGCAAAAAGTGGTGCGCGCCCAGGGCAATGACGGCCGTTTCCGCCACCAATCCTGGCTGCTGCACAAAAACCGTTTCCCCCACAAACGTGCCGTTCAGCCAGAGCTGCACCCGCTGCCTGCCAAACGCCGCCGAATTGAGCCGCAGTTCGTATTCCCCTGGCAGCACCTCGCCCAACTGGAACAAAACGGCCGCTTCGTCACAAAACAGCTCCCGGTCGCGGGCGCGGTCATTGTCGATGGGTGCCCAGCCGATGAGGGCGGCGGGGCTGCTGTTGGGTGCGGGGATGTTGTGGAGGGAGACGGCCGTAGCCGGTCCAAATACAATCGGTTCGCCAAAAGTGTACGGCCGTAGAACCGCTTCTTCTGCCACAACTTGCCGGGTACGCTGGGCGGCCATCTGGCACAGGCTGCCGTTGCTGGCGGCAAACTGCGGATAACGCCAGCTGAACAAATCACCTAGCGGCGCGGTGTACGATGGCACGGGCTGATGACTGGCGACGGCGTTCCACAGCGCCGTGCTGTAGTTAAACAATCCCTGGTAGCTGTGCAGCCAGATGCCCAAAGCCGCCAAAAGCAGATACGCGATAGCAAATCGCCGCCGTACGGCCGCTTTTTCTTGCCGCATGTGTCGCCACGCCAAGAGCGTGAGCAAAAAGAGGGCCAGCATCAGTTCGGTAAGGATGCGCGGACCATAGGCGTCGCCGCCCCACCAGACGGTACCACGCAGCAGCACCAGCAGATGCAGGCCGATCCAGCCCAGGCAGAGCCAGGCCAGCGGCAGCCGCCACAGCCAGCGAGCCGCCACCAGGAGCAGAACGGCCGTTGGCGCATACGCAAACAGCCCCCGCCCC
>CAUJGI010000044.1 GCA_963169155.1 Chloroflexota bacterium | reverse complement strand
GTCAAAAATGTATTGGTGTTGGGCAGCAATGGTGGCCTGCCCCCTGGCATACATGCCATTCCAAACGGTGTAGTCGGCATCAGCCATAAACGGCTCGGCATAAAGTGCCCCGCTGCCGCTGTTCCAGCCTTCGCGCATTTTTTCTAGCTGCGCCAGAATTTTGACTTCTTCTACTTCTTGAATGGTTGCGACTTCCTGTAACATGTTTACTTTTCCTTTGTATAGTGGCCCGGTTTCGCTTTCTACGGAGAGCACGCTGGCACCCAGATTAATCAGGCGGTTTAAGCAGCCCAGCAGCGCTGCCTGGTCTGCCAGGTGACCGATCAGGCGGGTGGTCCCATCTGGCCCGGCGCTGATCGCCAGGCCATACAGTTCCAGCGCCCAGGCGGCATCCAGGTGCCCTTGAACGTGAATGGTGTAGAAAACGGCCGTACGCTTTGACATATCTATCCTCAGCATACCGGGCAGGGGGCAAGGCCACATTGTCCCAAAGGACAATATGGATCAACTGCGGGGATCAATTGTGTGCGTTAAAGGAGGGACAGGTCGCGGGCGGCCGCCACAGCCTGGGCACGCGTGGTAACACCCAACTTTTGCAAAATGCTGCTGACGTGGGCCTTGGCGGTGCGCGTGGTCACCACCAGGGCTTCGGCAATTTGGCGGTTGGTCGCGCCAGCCACCAACAGGTGCAGCACCTCAACCTCGCGGGGGGTCAGGCTCTCCTCGCTGTTGGGGATGGGAAGGGGGCGAAATTCGTCCGGCTCGCCGAAGGCGTCCAGGGCTACGCGAATCAGGTCGGCGTGCGGACTGCCTGGCAGTACATGGCGCAGCAGCGGGATAACAACCCGCCCGGCTTGCAGCAGCAGACCGGGCATTTCGCGTGCGGCCGTTTCGGTCAGCAGCACGGCCATTTGCTGTTCCGCTTCACGCCGCTGCTGCGGATCTGCCGTGTGTTCATGCCACAGCCAGTGCAGGCAGGCCAGAGCCAGCCGGGGATGGCTGCCCAAAAAGGTGTGTCGGTACCGCGCCTGAAGGTCTAGCGCCTCCAGAAAACATTCCTGTGCCGTGGCAAACTGCTGCTGGGCCAGCGCCCCCCAGCCAATGGTCAGCAAAACAGCGCCTTTCATGGGCAAATAGGCCAGCTGCGGCATTTTGTTGGGTTGTACTGGCTCCCCCGCTGGGGCATCCGCCGGGATTTCGGCGATCTGGTATTTTTCGGCCATTTGTCGGCTCATTTCCACCAGCGCATCGATCTTGCCCTGGTGCCAGTAGGCCAGGGCTTGCGCGTATTGGAAGCTAACGACGGAAAAAGCGATGGAGGGATCGGCGGCGGCTCGGGGCATTTGCTCCGCGCAAAAACGATGCAAGGCGGCGTAATTCCCCTGGGCCAGATGGGTGTTCAGTTCGACAAAGTTGGGATTACTCTCTTGCCAGGCCAGATTCCCTAACTGTTTGATAATGCGGCGAGCCATACGGCCGTTGCGCAGCGCCTCGTCCAACCGCCCCTTGTAAAAATCGATGGCAGCACCCTGGGAGTAGATCCCCAGGTGGATCATCTGCTCCCCCTCGCCATGCGCGGCCTTCATCTGCTCAACCAGCTTTTGGATGGGAGCAAGGCCCAAATCGCTAAAGAGGAACGGCCCACCAAACCCCTGCCCTACCACGTAGTGCAGCCACGGCATCTCCGCCAGCATCGTCAACATCTGCCGGAGATATTCGCTGAACAGCGTCCAGTCGTAGGCATCTTCTGCGCCCCAGGCAGCCGACAGTAAAAGGGCAATCTCATCTTCTGGACGCACAATTTCCGGGTTTTCCTGGAAAAAGCGGCGGCATTCCCCCAAAATCTTGGTGTCATAACCGCCGGAGGCCTGCACAGCCGCCAGCAGGGATAGATATTCGCCCTGTTTGTCACCAACCTCGTGGAAGGTCGCCACAATTGCTACCAGTTCCTGGATCACGGCCTTCGTAATACGCCCCACCTGCGCCTGATGGTAGGTGGTCACCAGCCGCAGCCAATTATTGCCCGCCACTACGGCCTGGGGCAGCTGGCTAATCCAGTGCAGCGTGAGCTGGTTAACATACCGTCGCCGAAGTTGGGGAATGATGCGAGCGACGATGCCGGCCACAGCGCCGTCCCAATCTTGCGCCTGCAAAAAATGCTCAATTGCCTGCACCGGGTCGGGCTGCGCGGCGGCCGCACGCTGGTGGGCGGCGCGGAAGGCCGCCTCACCCTGCTCGTGCAGCTTACGCCGCAGCAAGCTGGCAAACAGGTCGTGGTAGCGGTACGCCGTGGCCGCCGAAGCGAACGGGTCGGTGGCGGTGAGGAAAAGGTTGCGCTTGTAAGCTTCAGCCAGCAGATGGGGCGCTGAAGGGTTTTGGGTAACGGCCGTACACAACTCTGGCGTCAGTTCGTCTAAAACGGCCGTTTGCACCAAGAAATCGCGCAGGGACGGCGGCTGATGGGCCAGCACCTCCTCGGCCAACAGATCAAACACCAGCCGGTTGGAGCGGCTAAATTGGGTGATGAAGGCATCCTGCTCGGCAGGACTGTCAAGCTTGCCCAGCGTCAGCGCCAGCAGCCGTAGTCCGGCAATCCAGCCATCGGTGCGGTTTTGCAGATGAGCCAGCTGCTCGGACGAGAGATTGATAGACTGCTGTTTTTGTAGATAAGTTTGCGTTTCGGCCAGGCTAAAGCACAGCTCTTGCAGCCGAAATTCGGCCAGCTGCCCGCGCATGCGCAGCCGGGCCAGGGCCAGGGGCGGGTCAAAGCGCGTGGTGAGCAGCAGGTGCACCGTCGGCGGGAGCTGGGTCAACCAATAATCGACGGCCTGGTGTACGGCCGTATTTTCAATGGCATGGTAATCATCCAGCACTATCAGCAGTTCGGCAGCCATCTCGTGCAGATCGTTGACCAACAGGGTAAGCGCGGGCTGCAGCGCCTGGGCCGGGTCCGGGGCGTTTTGGATGAGCTGCAAGGCGGCGCTGCCAATGGCGGGAACGGCCGTTGGCAAAGCCTGCACCAACGCCGTCACAAATGTCTGCGGATCGTTGTCGCTGTGGTCCAGCCGCAGCCACGCCTTTTGCGTCGGCTCTACGGCCTGCAAAATGCTCGTTGCCAGAGTGGTTTTGCCTGCACCAGCCGGTGCAGAGATGAGGGTAAGGAGATGTTGGTGTACGGCCGTTTTCCCGGCCTCTACGAGCTTCGGGCGTGGTAAATAATCCTGGCCAAGCTGGGGAATTTGGGTTTTGGTTTTGGAAACTATTGTCATTTTGTGACAGAAAGTGCCTTCGGGTTGTCGGCAAAGGACCCAACTTACTCTCGAAGTTTAACAGTTTTGCCCATGCAGGCAAAACAGAACCAAAACGTAGGCTGCCAATCGTTGCCCCGCCCCCGCCCATCCGCTAGAATGCACCCGGCTCTGAATCTAAACTAAAAAAGCCACAGAGGGCACAGTTAAAAAGAAGCTTGACAGATTTTCCCGGAAACTTCCTGTGTTGTTATAGCCGTTAAGGCTGCCAGTCAGTTTCCGGGAAAATTAAATTCAACCTCTGTGCCCTCTGTGGCAAAAAGATCAGCGCCAAAGGTGAATCATTTGCTTAACTCAAGCGACGCTACCGAAGACGCGATCCAGCCCGTGCCCCTGCCGCTAGACGCAGACTTACCGCCGTCCCCCCCACCCCAGCTCAGTGAAAACCAGGGGGTGGTGAAGGCAGCGGCCGTTTTGGCCATGGGCAACGTTACCAGCCGGGTGCTGGGTCTGGTGCGCGAAATCGTCAAATCGAACCTGTTTGGCGCATCGGATTTGCTGGCGGCGTACACCGTGGCCGCCCTGGTGCCCAACACGCTGTTTAACCTCATCACCGGCGGCGAAATGGTCAGCTCGTCGCTGGTGCCGGTGTTTAGCGACCTGGCCAGCAAGGAGCGGCGCGCCGAGCTGTGGAGCGTGGTCAGCAGCTTTTTGAGCCTGGCCACGGCCGTTCTGCTTTTCATTGTCGCTTTTGTGCTGGTATTTACCCCGCAGATTGCCTGGCTGGCCGGGGCACGCAACTTTTCTGACGGCAGCTTAACGGCCGTTACCGAACAAATGATGCGCCTGGCCACCCCCGCCGTGCTTTTTTTGTCGATTGCCAGCATTCTCACCGGGGTGCTGTACGCCCTGGAACGATTCACCCTGCCCGCCTTCACCGCCGCCGTCTTCAACGGCACCATCGTCATTATGGCCATGCTGCGCCCGGACCATATCTACAGCCACATTTACGGCCTGCTGCTCGGATCCTTTTTGCAGATTGTTTTGCAGCTGCCCGCCCTGCGCGACGGCCGTTTCCGCATTCAGTTCAACTGGCGGCATCCCGCCGTGCGCCGCATCCTCATTTTGTACGCGCCTATCGTCGTCGGGCTGCTGGTGAACCAGGTGGCTATCTGGATTAGCTACAATCTGGCCATCCTCACTGGCGACAACAGCGTGACGTACATGACCTACGCCACCACGCTCTACCAGTTCCCGCTGGGCCTGGTTGTCACCGCCCTGTCGATGGCCACCCTGCCCACCCTATCGCAAATTGTGATAGCCTACCACGCCAGCAAACACAGCGACACGGCCGCCGCTGCCGCCCGTGTGCAGGAGTTCAAACAAACCTTAGCCAGCGGCTTGCGGCTGGTGATTACCCTGGTTTTGCCCGCAACGGCGGGGCTGTTTGCCCTGGCCACCCCCATCATTGCCCTGCTGTTGGAACATGGCGAATTTACGGCGCAGGATACGGCCGTTACCGCCACCGTTCTGCGCGTTTACCTGGCCGGGCTGCCTTTTGCCGCCATCGACCAGATGCTGGTCTTTGCCTCCTACGCCCGCAAAGACACCTGGCGTCCCGCGGTGGCGGGCATCATCAGCATTGTGATTTATACGATAACGGCCGTTCTCCTCCTGCAGCCCATCGGTCTCTACAGCCTGATGGTGGCCGACGCCGTCAAACATTTTTGCCACACGATGATTATGCTCTGGCTGCTCCAGCGGCAGTTGGGCGGCCTGCGCGGCTTTGGCATCAGCGCCACCATATGGAAATCGATCGCCGCCTCTGGGCTGACCGGGCTGGTGGCCTGGCTGGCCGCCTGGGGCCTGGTAGCAGCCGTGGGCAATCTGCTACCTCTGGGCGGGTTCCTGGGCAAGCTTTTCCTCGTCGTTGTGGCCGGGGGGTTGGGGCTGGTGGCCTTCCTGGCGCTGGTACGCCTGCTGAGCATCACCGAGGTGCAAATGGTGCACCGCACCCTCACCGCCCGGCTGCGCCGCCGCCCACCCCAGGGAGAACGGCCGTAACCCGCTTGCCAAGCACCGTCTATTTTGGTTAAAATGCTCAACGCAAGGCGTCATCTCCCCTGGAGGCAGCATAGCGCCGTCGTACACAAACCATTTTTGGCAGTCTCTCCGCCAAAAGACAAACATCACTTGACAAACACGCAGCAAAAAAGGAAACGGCCGTGGCAGATACGTTTTACCAACTCACTGTTCGCAAAGGTCCCAAAGTCGGCGAAACCTTCTTACTGGAAACTTTTTCCCTCACCATCGGGCGCGACCCCGTCTCAGACATCGTATTAAACGATCCGGAAGTATCGCGGCAGCACGCCCGGTTTACCCGCCTGGACAGCGGCGGCTACCAGGTGCAGGATTTGGGCAGCACCAACGGCACCTTTGTCAATGGGCAGCGGCTGGAAGCCGAACCGGCCAATTTGCAGCCAGGCTATACCGTCAGCATGGGCAGCGGGGTGACGCTGGTGTATGCGCTGGTACCAACAGGCAATGCCCTTGAGGCGACGATGATCGACCAGAGCGGCCTGGCAGGCATGGTGCAGCAAAGCAGCGGCCTGGATGACCTGGACGATGAATTGGCAGCGGCCGTTCCCGACCTGCCCCACTTTGATGACGAACCGGAAATCCCTTCCGATTGGGAGCCGGATCCCGCGCCGCCCTTCACACCATCCCCGCCCCCGCCCGTCTACACTCCCGCCCCACCCCCGGTACGGCCGCAGGCCACCGCCACCCCGCCATTTGTCCCCACCCCCAACGACAGCGAAGCCGCCGGCAAAAAGCGGCGCACCACCATCATTGCCGTGGTGGTGGCCCTGATTCTGCTCTGCTGCTGCGCTTTCCTGCTCTACATGTGGTTTATCGGCGGGGATTTGCTGCTGGAATCGTTAGGACTGGTTTAAAACAAAAAACCCGGCGCTGTTACCGCACCGGGGACCTTTTTTCAATCCATTAGGAATGAAACGTGAAACGTGATTTACTTCTAATCACGTTTCACGTTTCACGTTTTATAGATGAGGTTCTGCCTGGTCTTTTTCTTTGTTGGCCAACTCAGGCTGGGGATCGATGATGATTTTTTCGTTCAAACTTGGGTCGGGGCCAAAGCCATCGGCAATACGAATCTGCTCCATGTAGCGGGCCACGATGTGCGGCGGTGCCAGCTCGATAAACACTTTGGCGCCCACCAGCAGCGCCGTTAAATCATCCAGCTGGCCGAGGAACGGCACAAGGTCAGGCAAAAAGTCAACGGGCCAGAGCAGGTAGATGACGGCCGTAAACGGCACCAGCTTCAAATAAAACGGCACATCACGATCACGCAGCAAGTAGTACACCAGGCGGGCCTGCTGCCACGCTTCACGAAAAAATCCGGGGTCTTTACGTTTCCCGGCAATGGTTTCTAAATTCATCAAGGGTTTTTTTTCCTTTTCGTCCATAAAATCATCCTTCAGACGCCACTAATTTTGTAGATTAAAAATTAAATCGAGTAACTGCTGTAGGGCGATTTTGTAAATCGCCTGGACGATTTGCAAAATCGTCCCACAATGCTTACCTCATTATTTTCTTAAACTACAATGGCAGTGGCTAAAGTCAGGCTTCTCTACGTTTCAACAGCGAGAAGGTTGCATGGCGAGGTGGATGAATGGGGTGCGTCAGCGGAAGTTGCGTATGTAGTCGGCCATGCGAGGCAGAACCGGGCCAATGTCGTACGGTCCCCACTGCGCCACCGGGCCTGCGGTAAAAACGGTGAAGCCCAACACATAATTATCCTGGTGCACGCCTTCGTCGTACCAGGCCAGCTGGTTGATAAACGCTTCGATGCCGTTGGAACCCCACCCCTGCGCCACGGCATACTCCTGAAAATCGGCCCACCCTTTGCCCGCTGGACCTGGCCGGTTGCCCAATATCCCATCGATCCCGGCCTCGGTAATTACCAGGGGAATGACCAGGTTGTTGGGAATCAGCAGCTCTTCATAATACCAGCGATAGCGGAAGGTAAGCGAGCCGCGATCGGCGTGGAAGGGATAACCCGGCAGGGCGCTGCCATAGCCGTGGGTGATGACCGGAGCGCTGTATTCGTGCAGGGTTAAGATGCCGCCATACTGCATCGCTGTCTCGATGGCGGGCAGGAAGAGGGCAAACTCGTCCATTTCGGGCACCCCGGTGGGGAAGCCGCCGATTGCCGCGCGGAAGCCGTACCGGGCCAGTTCGCGCACACGCTCCGCCTCAAACCGGGCATACCAGGCCATGCGCTCCAGCCCTGGATCAGGCTCATTCCACCCTTCCCAGAAGTCCACGGCGGGGTTGAGCTGGTATTGGCGCAGCTGTGCCTGCACAAACTTGCGCGCCTCTTCCTCTGGATTGCCTGCATATTCCTGGCCGCCCCAGTTTCGTCGTCCAATGATAATGGTGTTGGGTGAGACCTGTTCCACTTCGGCCAGGAAGCCAAAATCATCCACGCCTTTAATCACCACAGGCTGGGCCTGGCGCACAAATTCCATGATGCGCGGATCGTTGTTGAAGATGACGTGGATACTGAGCTTGCTGCGGTTAGGATCGCCCTGTAGATAGGGGGGAAGCGGCCCGGTCCACCCAATGGGTGTTGGCGATGGGGTTGAGGTTGTGGTGGGCGTATGGGTTGGCGTGTAGGTTGGTGTTGGCGTGGGCGTCCGGCTGGGGAAGATGGGCGTACTGCTGGGCGTCAGCGTGGCGCTGAGCGGTGAGTTATCGCCAAAGTTTAGCCGGGGATCGATGGTAGCTACGGGCGGCGGTGGCGTGAAGGTTGGCGGCATGCTGATGACGGCAATTTCCTCAACCATAGTTTGTGGCAGCGAAATGGGTGCGGCCAGGGTGGGGAGCGCAGTCTGCGCCACGCAGGCCCCCTGGGCAAGCAGAAAAAACAAACAGCATAAAATCAGAAAGTAGCCAGATTTGGTTGCAGGCATGGCGGGTATGATACCACCCGCTTTTGGTTTATGTCAACATTAGGAATTTGTGGCGGGGAGACGGCCGTTCTTGCACCAACCCCGCGCAATGTTACAATCCCATTTTGTGGCGGCAAGTGGCTGCCCACCTGTAGAGGAACGCATATGCTC
>CAUJGI010000043.1 GCA_963169155.1 Chloroflexota bacterium | reverse complement strand
AGTAAAAACTATTACCCAATTACCCACTACAATACGCGCATGACTAACCCGAATCAATCGCCCGCAAAAACCAGCTTGCACGAGCAAATTGAGCAGATTAGTGCGCTGCTAAACAGCCTGCGGCCGCGCCTGGTAGAGGCTGAGGCGGAGCTGTCTGACCGGCTGGCGGCGATTAGCGCGTTTGAGTTCAAGCTGCGCTCGCGCATCGCCAAACTCACCGACAAGCTGGACAAACTCGACGCCGAAATTCAGGAGCTGAAGCGCCAGATGCGCTGGTTGGGTGAAGGGTGGCAAACCGACCCGGAAAATGAAGCGGCGGCCTGGGCCTCTGACAAAAGCGCGTCGGAATCGGGCGAATATCGTTACCACACTGCACCGAAAGCGCCGCGCCAGACGCTGGCGGAGGAAGAGAAGGTGTCGCTGAAGCAGCTGTACCGCCAGCTGGCCCGCCGTTTTCATCCCGACATGGCAGTGGACGAGGCAGACCGCGACTACCGCACGCAGATGATGTGGGCAATTAACGCGGCGTACGCGGCGGGTGATTTAGAGAAGCTGGAGCAGCTGCTTATGGAGCCGGATGCACCGCATACCATTGCCATCCAATCGGACCAGGAACAGCTGGATTTGCTGACGCGGGAGCTGACGCGGGTACAAAACCGGCTGCACGAGATTGAAGATGAACTGGCCCGGCTGGACAAACACCAAAGCGCGCTGATGATGCGCCGTCAGGAAAAGGCGGAGCGTGGCGGGCGGGATTGGTTTGGCGAGCTGGAGATACAGCTGCGTGACGACATTGCCAAACGGCAGATTGAGCGGGACGTGCTGGAATCGCAGGGCTTTACCTTTGAAGGGGCCGAAGCGTCCGTGGAGCTGATGCTGCGCCGCACCCATCCTGCCTACGTGCCGCCGTTTGAAGTGATCGACTACTCCGTGAACGTAAGCCAGCGGCGCGGGCGCGGCCTGAATGCCGAAGCCATCGTCAAGGTGCGCGTTGGCCCCAAGCGCATGCACACCGTCGCCGAGGGCAATGGCCCGGTGAACGCCCTGGACGCCGCGCTGCGCAAAGCGCTGGTGGATGTCTATCCACAGCTCAGCAGTATCAAGCTGGTAGACTATAAAGTTCGTATTTTAGATGGGGAAAACGCCACGGCCGCTACCACCCGGGTGTTGATTGACACACGCCAGGGGAATAAAAATTGGAGCACCGTCGGGGCCAGTGCCAACATCATCGAGGCCAGCTGGCAGGCCCTGGCGGACAGCATGGAGTATGCTTTGTTGGATAGTTAACTACTGCCCTTCCCGAAGGTTTTCTAAAATCAGGAAGGCCAAGGAAGCCGGACATCTTAATCAACTGAAAAGGTCAGGGCAAATCAGCGTCCGACTATTCCGCTGGACCGCAGTTGCCGTAAAAATAATCCCAGGCGTTGCACACATCTTCTTCTGAGAACACACACGCGCCGCATTGCTTGCCATCTTCCCGCGTGCGAATCTCAAAGGTATACCCCTGATCCTCGCAATACTGCGCCGATGGATTAACCAACCCTGGCTCGATCATATCGTATCCCGAAGATTGGATTTCGCCATCCGCGTCGATAAACGCTTGCCAGCAAAAATCAAGCGTGCTGTTCCGCAGGGCCACATAAAACAAGGTCTCGTCGGTGGCCGGAGATGGGTAAGAAATGCTTAGTTTGTCATCTTCAGCGGAAAACAAGTAGACGCTGGTACCCGTTTCGGCAAAATCATCGTTGGTACTGCTTTGCCAGGGTGTGCTTTCTGGGGGGACCATAATCTGGGCAATAGTGCGTAAATGTTCCAAAGCTGCTTCTTGCACCACCATCACCTCAGCGGGCACTTCCCCTTCGCTTGTGGGTTCCTCGGTAGCGGGTTCGTCGACGTCTTCGGCGGTGTTGCAGCCAACGGCCGTTGCCACTACGAACAGCAGCAAGCCTAGAATCAGGAAACGAGCAGAGTGCCAAATTCTCATGTCACACACAATTCCTTTGTGTGTAGGGACGGTTCGCGAACCGTCCCTACTTCTAGTCAGCCGCCGCAGCGTCGTGCCCATGCTGGAACAGTGGCAAATACTTCGCCCCCAGCGTAAACGCCAGGAAGGCATAACCCAGCACGCCTACAGAAACGGCAATTTCTACCCAGGATGGGATGTAGGCTACGGCAATTGTGCGCCCCAATACCCCAGGCGACCATTGCGGTGGCACCACCAGCCCAGACAGCGTAACGTTCCATCGATTAATCACCACGCCAAACACCACCAGGAACAATGCGCCCATCAGCGGCCACTCTTTGCGCCGCATTTCGCGGTTCAGCAAAATCACCGCAGGCACCAGGCCGCAGAGGAATATCTCAATCCACCAAAACGACTGTGTGTACGGGGTGGTCGCTTGCAGACGGGTCAGGGCATCGGCCGTACCCGGGGCCTGGCTGTAGTACGATGTGGCCGCCCAGTCCCACAGCTTCAGATACATGTACGCCAGCAGCGTAAATGCCGCCAGGCGGGCAATGTCCCGGCGCAAAAACTTGTCGATCAGCTCTCGGTGGGTCAGCTTGCTGGTAATCATCGTCGCCAACAGCGTGGCCGAAACACCACCCGCCACTGCCGATAAAATAAACATGACCGGCATAGACGGCTTGTACCAGATAGCCCGACCCGACAAAACGCCATAGGTTGCCCCCAGCGACGACTGGTGCAGCATAGAGAGCGCCATGCCCAGCACCGCCATCACCGGCGTCAGCTTGTGCAGCTTGTGGCCAAAGGCGCGCCACCTGGGCCGGTTGTCAAACAGGCGGCTGTCGAACAAAATTGGCAGCACTTCAATTACCAGGACGGTGGAGTACAAAATCACGCACAGGGTAATTTCCCACAGCACGGAATGCACATTCCAATAAACCAGCGGATGCCAGAAACGGTCGGGACGGCCGATATCCATGGCCAGCGCCAGCATCGCCGAGGTGTAGCCCAAAAAGCCCACAAACACTGCCATGCGGGCAATCGGCGCAAACCGTTTGATGCGGAACAAATAGACCACGGCTGAAAAAGTAAACGCCCCCGCCCCCAGCGCAATCGCCGAAAGATCGTGAGTAATCCATAGGCCCCACGGCACCTGGTCGGTCAGGTTGGTCACCTGCAAACCATTCCAGAGGGTCTGGTAAATGCCCCAGCCGCCAATGACCAGCATAATGGCTAACGAGGCGATCCAGACGTGAAACGGCCGTATCCCTCCCTTCTTCTCCTTTTTGGGCACTGTTACCGCCGCCATCCTACACCTCCTCCCGTTCCGGGCGCACGTAATGCACCTTTGGCTCTGTCCCAAAATCTTCCCGCAGCCGGAACGTCTCATGCTCCGCCAAATATTTGGAGACGGGACTTTCCGGGTCCTTGATATCCCCAAAAATGCGGGCATTGACCGGGCAGATGTTAACACACGCCGGTGTCGCTTGCGGGTCAATTCCCGGCGTCAGTCCTTGGGCCAGCCCGCGATCAATGCGGTGTACGCAGAAAGTGCACTTTTCCGCCACACCTCGTTCACGGCGCTCAACCTCGGGCACGCCCCAGGTGGGTTGGTACTTATTTTCCGTCTCGATAGTGCCCCAGTTGAAGCGGCGCACGTCGTACGGGCAGGCCACTTCACAGTAGCGGCAGCCAATGCACCGATCGTAATCCATCGCCACAATGCCGTCTTCACGCACCCAAGTTGCACCAACCGGGCATACCTTGGTGCAGGGCGCTTCCTGGCAGTGCAGGCACGGCCGTGTCATAAAGAAATCCGTACCACTTTCCGTGCGCTCATCAAAACCGATGTTCCAGCGCATGTTGTCTTCGGGCACATCATTGGTCGCCTGGCAGGCCCAGATGCAATATTGGCAGCCAATACATTCGGCCAGGTCAATCACCATATGCCACTCGTGATCCGAGCTGGCATGGTGCGTTTCTCGCTTTAACCCCTCAATCGCGCCCGAAGAAAGTGGCCCCGCCGTAACCGCCTGGGCGATAACGGCCGTTGCCCCCGTCGCCCCAATAATCTTCAACGCCTCCCGCCGGCTCAGAAGGGGCGGTTTGCGGTTGTCGTTATTTTTCTTGCTCATCATTGTCCCCTTCAAGCTCGCGCCGTTGGCGAACGTTGTTGGCTACAAACCAGGCCGTAGAACCACCCAGCACCAGCCCCAACACGCCGCCCTGAAACAGCAGGGTCAGGTTCCGGTTGGCCAGCGCCGCTTCCAGCGTTTGCACCTTTTGCTCCGGCGTCAGTTCGTCTGATTCTTCCAGGCTGACGGTGCCCTGCAAAACGGTCACCACGTCCCCTTCAGCCGCGTCTTCTACTGCTTCACCGGTGCCGTTGGCGGCCGCTGCCCCATGCTCATAGCCTGGCAGTGAAAAACCGGCGTGCAGCGCATCGGTGTGGCAGGCCACACAGGTGGCCGGCGTAATGGTGAACGCATGGCCCGTGGGCACAATACCGTCTTCTGGCAAATCTTCCGGAGGAACCACCAGGGCGTGGCAGTCAACACAGCCGATCCCTTCCTGAATGTGCATATCTTCCAGGTAATCACCCATGCTGTCTTCGTGGCAGTTGATGCACAGGGCATCGGCTTCCTCAAACAGCGGCTGCTGGCTGTGTGGATCATGGCAGTCCATGCAGCCGATTTCTTCAGAAGCATGGCCGGTTTGGTGCCATTCCCCCAGGGTGGTGGTGTGGCAGGTACCGCAATATTCCGTATCGGCCAAAATCGGCACGGCTGCCGGGGGATGTTCTTCCGTAGTTTCGCCGTGGCAGGATTCGCAAGCAACTCCAGCTTCATCAAACTCACCCGTGGCCGGTTGGAAGTTGGTAGTGTGGCAGGCCAGGCATTCGCCCGGCTCGCCAAGCGCTGTCCACTGTGACTGGAACACCTCATCGTCAAATGCATGGGCATGGGCACTGTCTTGCCAATGGTTTGCCACATCCAGATGGCACTCCTGGCATTCCTGCGTGGGAATAACGGGCGCATCCGGTTCGGCATCATCCTGGGCTAGTGTCATCTGGACGGTCAAGAAAAGGCTCAAAATACCCATGAGCAAGCCGAGGGAGAAGGGCCAATTCAACTGCTTGAACTTCAAAATCTTTTTCATAGTCGCCTCAAAAGGAAAAACAGCTGCAACCTTTTTGGTTCAGCTGCCAAGATTGGAAAGTGATGGACTCTCTGTGGTCTAAACAGGTGACGCTTCCCTGAATCCCATTTGTGAAATAATTAACAATATCTGCATTCTAACAATAAAAAATAACGTACTCAATAGGATAGACACCCTTTTTGATTGTTTTTAGTTATGGATGGCTAGAGGCAAAAGCAATAAGAAAAACCTTGAAAGATCATTGATTTCGCCTGCCAGTTAGTTATACTGTTAGTGAAATTTTTCACCAATAGGGCCTTTAGGTAGCTGCTTTGCCCCTGGCGCATTGGTTTTGAAGGATATTAATTTGAAGGAGCGTATCTTGACTCAGGCGAAACTTCCGCTCAAAGCTGTAGGATTTGTGGTGAGCCTGCTACTCATGTTGGGGGTGATGGCGCTGGTTGGCTGCCAAACGGCCGAATCAAACACGGCCGATGAGCTAGCCAATGTGGAACCGGTGGTGATAGAGACGGTAACGGCCGTTTTGCCCACTGCTGAGCCAACTGCTGAACCCACCGAGGAGCCAGCCCCTATCGACAACTGCCTGGACTGCCACACCAATAAAGACCTGCTCATCCAAACGGCCGATCCCGAAGAAGAGGTGATTAGCGAAAACGAAGGGGAAGGCTGAGGGGGAGAAGTGGCTCCGTTGGAGCCATGGGAGAAGGTTTTGGTAGACGGGGAAGAATTTTTTAGCGATGACCCTACCGTGGCTACCCGAAACATAAGAGCCGATGCAGTGGATAAAGTGCAGGTATTTGATAAAAAAAGCGACCAGGCCGCATTTACCGGAATTGATGATGGTGAAAAAA
>CAUJGI010000042.1 GCA_963169155.1 Chloroflexota bacterium | reverse complement strand
AACTACATTAGCTACTACGGCCTGGACGCGCAGCTGGAGGCGGGCGAATACATTCTCGACCCGCAGCACACCATCTCGCAAATGGCTACCGCGCTGACAACGGCCGTTGTGCGCGAGGCGACAGTGCGTTTTGTCGAAGGGTGGCGGCTGGAGCAGATGGCCGACTACCTGGCCGACAATCCCACAGCCAACATCGACGCCAGCCAGTTTTTAGCGATTGCCCAGCGGCAGGCAGCCTTTGACCTGACGCCGTACTCCTTTTTGGTTGGTTTGCCCGCCACGGCCACGCTCGAAGGGTTCTTGTTTCCCGACACCTACCGCGTGCCGCTCGATGCCGACGCCGTTTACCTGGTTGATCTCATGCTGCGCACCTTCGATCGCCGGGTAACGGCCGAAATGCGCCAGGGGTACCAGACGCAAGGGCTGACCATGCATCAGGCAGTGACGCTGGCGGCAATTGTGGAGCGAGAGGCGGTGGTGGCCAGCGAACGGCCGATTATTGCGGGCGTCTTTTACAACCGGCTGGCCCAGGGTATGAGGCTGGAGGCGGACCCCACAGTGCAGTATCCGCTGGGTTACCAACCGGAGAGCGACAGCTGGTGGAAATCGCCGCTCTTTTTGGTCGATTTGGAGCTGGATTCGCCGTACAACACCTACCGCTACGCCGGGCTGCCGCCCGGGCCGATAGCCAACCCCAGCCTGTCGTCGCTGGAGGCGGTGGCGTTCCCCGTGCCGACGGAATTTATTTTTTTTGTGGCGGATTGTGCTGCGGCCGTTCCGGGCAGCCATGCATTTAGCATCACCTACGAGGAGCATCTGGCCAATGTGCAGCGCTGCCGCTGATCCCGGTAAACGGTTATCGGTTATCCGTAATCGGTTCCTTGCCACTGGCTACTTGCCGCTTGCGAACGGGCCAGGCAGGTGGAGGAGAGATCGGTTTCTTCGACTGAGATCGTGGCCACCTGCCTCGCCCCTACGAGTCACTTTTCACTTTTTACTTTTCACTCTTTTACTGCTCACCGCCTGCGCCAGCGTCCAGCCCGTGGTGAAAATTGGGCTGGTGGCTCCGTTTGAGGGGGCGCAGCGGGAGCTGGGGTACGACGCGATTTATGCGGCGCGGTTGGCGGTGCGCGAGGTTAACCAGGCAGGCGGCATTGGCGGCTACCGGGTGGCCCTGGTGGCTCTGGACGATGGCGGAAATTTGCAGCTGGCGGCAGAAACGGCCGCTTCCCTCACCATCGATCCCGCCGTCGTTGCCGTGGTTGGGCATGGGCTGGTGGAGACAACGGCCGTGGGCCAGCCCATCTACGCTGAAGCCAATCTCCCGCTTCTGCCGCTGGGCAGCGCCCCGTTTACCACCCAGGACCCCGTGCTGCTGCCCGCTGACTTTGCCAACGCCTACAATGCCGTCACGCCGTTCGAAGAAACGGCCGGACCTTACGCGGCCGCCACCTACGACGCCATGCATCTCCTTTTTGTAGCGATGGCCGAGGCGGAAACTGCCGTTGGCGAAATCAATCGTGATTCTGTGACAAATGCGCTGGCTGGATTACAATACGATGGGTTGGTAGGCACGGTCTACCAGCCGTGAGCGTAGATTTGTTGGGGCAGTGGCTTTGGGAAGTAAACAGTGAAAAGTGAAAAGTAAAAAGTGGCAAATTTTCCCGGAAACTTGATATGTTGAAGCTGTGGCAGCGTCCAACCAGTTTCCGGGAAAATGAAAAACACTTTTCACTTATCACTCCTCCCCGGTCATTCCCCCTGTGGAGAAAGTTATGGTGCGGCGTTTACTCGGTGCGGTGATGTTGTTGATTGGCGTGGGCGGCATTGTGCTGGCGATTTTGGGGGCCCGGATGGGCCATCGCCTGGTGGACAGCATCGCCGCCAATTTTGACCAAACCCTGGAGCTGACCTCGCAAAGTCTCGATACTGTTGCCGAGACGCTGGCGCTGGCCAAAACCAGCATTACGGACGTTAACGCGGTGATGGAAACGGCCGAAACCACCGCCGACAATTTGGCCCAAACGGTGACTGATACACGGCCGTTGCTGGGCCAGATCTCCAGCGTGGCTTCGGACCAGGTGCCCGACAGCCTGGAAACGATCCAGCAAGCCTTCCCCAGCCTGGAGCAGGTGGCCGGAGTGATCGATTCGACTCTCACCACCCTCAATAATTTCCGCATCGACGAGCAAATTTTGGGGTTGAACTTGCAGTATGATCTGGGCATCGACTACGAGCCAGACGTGCCCTTTGACCAATCAGTTCAAGAATTGGGCGAAGGGCTGGAAGGGCTGCCGGAAAGCTTGCGCACCCTGGAGATTTACATCAACGTCGCCAACAATAATTTGCAAACGGTCAGCCGCGATATTCGCAACCTGGCCGATGATTTGGGTACAGTGAACGGCCGTATCAACGAACTCGACCCCATTTTGGACGAATACCTTCGGCTCATCACCGCCACCAATGACCGGACGCGCCAGATGCGCGCCCAAATAAACAGCGAAGTGCAGACCATCAAAAATGGCATCACCCTGGCGATGGTCTGGCTGGCGATTACCCAGGTGGCCCCGCTTTACCTGGGCTGGGAATTGGTGACCAATCGGCGCGCTTCGGCAACTAATGCACTGTCCTAACGTTATTTTGCGGAAGGGATAGGGAGTAAGAAGTGAAAAGTAAAAAGTGAAAAGTAAGAAAGTTTGTTCCTCTTATTACTTTTCACTTATCACTTTTCACTTGCCCCCGCCTTCTCCGTATCAATCCCGTCATCATCAGGAGGAATTAAGGAATGTTTCGCAGGATTGCAGGATTTATATTGTTACTCATTGGTCTGCTCGGTGTGCTGCTGAGCATCGGTGGCATTGTCTACAGCGGTCAGGCTGTGGATGCTGTGGTCAAGGTGTTAAACGATACGCTGGGGCTGACCGGGCAAAGCCTGGCCACGGTTGAAGATACGCTGGGGCTGGCCCGCAGTACCATTGGTGATGTAAACAACAGCCTGGTGACCGTGGAAGAAACGGCCGATTCCCTGGCCAAAACCCTCGCCGATACCCAGCCGCTGCTGGAGGAAGTGGCCCAAATTGCCGCTGAGGATGCCCCCAACAGCATCGAGTCCGTGCAGTTGGCCGTGCCTGCCGTGGCTGAGGTTGCCGCGGTCATCGACGATACGCTGCTCACGCTAAACGACTTCAAGATCGAAGAAGAGATATTGGGCTTTGAGCTCAATTACGACCTGGGGGTGAACTATGCCCCTACGGTGCCCTTCGACGAAACGGTGCTAGGGCTGAGCACCAGCCTGGATGGCTTCCCCGACCGCCTGCGTGAACTAGAACCCAGCCTGACGGCCGCTAACGCCAACCTGGGTTCGGTTTCAGAAAATATTTACGCGGTGTCTGACGATCTGGCGATTTTAAACGGCCGTGTTGCTGAAGTAGACCCACTGTTAGGCCAATACATCGGCATCGTGCAAGACATCAACAGTACCATGACGACCACTCAAGCCACGGTGCAGTCCCAGGCGGGCAATGCCAAACTGGCTTTGCAGCTCGTTTTTGCCTGGCTGGGTTTTCTCCAATTCTCCCTGCTCTACCTCGGTTGGGACCTCATGACCCGCACCGTGCTGGATGAAGAGGCCATCGAAGAAGCGGTGGAAGAGGCGATGGAAGAAATCGAAGAACGGGAAGCCAAAGAGAACGCAGCCTGATCGTGGCCATCGTTCGAGGCGGGGAAAAGTGAGAACTTTCTCACTTTTCCTCGCTGCCTATTTCCCTTTTCGATCTGTCTGAATACTCTCTCCTCATGCAAAAGGTGCGACGTTTCTGTTACGCTGGGTTGGTTGTGGTCCTGGCCTGGCTGACGGCTTGTGGTGAACCACCCCCAGCAACCACCCATTTACCCCAATCTGTTGCTGAGGATGCCCTCCAGCCTACGCCTACCCTGGCTTCGGGTTTACCGACGCTGCCAGCGTCAGCACCTCCGCTAGATGCCGTTGTTGGGGAAGACGGTACGGCCGTTCCCCTGCCGACCGTCACGCCCCTACCCAGCGTTACCCCGCTGCCTTCACCCACTCCCAGCCCTGCCCCGGAAATGCGCCTCACCCTGGCGGAAACCCAGCTGCACAACGGCGATTTCGCCGTAGCGGTGGACAATCTCACCGCCGCCTGGCAGCTGCAAGAAGGTTACAGTGTTTCCCAACAGCTGTTGATTTTGTACCGGCTGGGCGTGGCTTACCAGGGCGACGACCGTTTCGCCGAAGCCATCACCACCTTCGACAACCTCCTGGTGCAGTTCCCTGATTCCGCGCCCAACGACGTGCATTTGCGGCTGGGTCAGCTGCATGCCGCCGTGGGTGACAGCGCCTCATCGATTGCCGCCTACCAGTTTTACCTGGGCCAAAATCCGGACATGGCCGCTTACGTCGAGCCGCTGCTGGCCGAAATTTATGCGGCCAACGGCGAAACCGCTTCCGTGGTGGCGGCCTATGAAGCGGCCCTCAACGCCCCTGCCCAGCGGCTGAAAGAGATTGCCAACCGGCAGGCGCTGGCCCAGCTGTACGTGCAAAACGGCCGTCTCCAGGAAGCTGTGGCCCAATACGACATCGTGCGCGACATGGCGGTGACCGAGTTCACCAAGGGGCAGATGAACTACCAGGCCGGGCTGGCCCTGCTGGCAGCGGGTGATACCGAGGGGGCTTACGGCCGTTTTCGCACTGGCATCACCCAATATCCCCGCGCCTACGACAGCTACCTGGGGCTGGTGCAGCTGGTAGACGCCGGGGTGGTGGTGGATGAGTACCAGCGCGGCCTGGTCAACTTTTACGCTCAATCGTACCAACCCGCCGTTGCCGCCTTCCAGCGGGCCATCGCCCTGAACCCGGACGAGGTTCGGGCCGATGCCCATCTCTACATCGCCTGGAGCTATGAGGCGCTGGGCAGCCCCGCCGAGGCGCTGGCGGCTTTGGCCGCTTATGCGGCCACGGAACCAGCGGGCGCGCTGTTTGAAGAGGCCAATCTGCGGGCGCGGCTGGGTGAAACGGCCGCTGCCCTCCAGCTGTACCAGGAGTATCTGGTGCAGTATCCTGACGGCGTCAATGCCGCCGAGGCCGCCTGGGAAGCGGCCGAATTGGCTGAGCAGTTGGGGGATGTGGCCACGGCCGTTGATCTCTACACCGTGATTGGCAGCAGCTATCCCAGCTTTGCCGATGCTGCCGAAGGGCTCTTTTTAGCCGGTTTGCTGGCCAACGAGGCGGGGGATGTGGCGACGGCCGTTGCCCGCTGGAACCAGCTCATCCAGGGGTACCCGCAAACGGAGTACGGCGGCGCGGGCCTGGTCTGGCTGCAGCGCACGCTGCCCGATTATGCCCCGACAGAAGCGGCCACGCCCGAAGCAGCGCCTACCCTCAGCGCCACGGAAGCAGTGACCGCCACGATGGAAGCGACGGCCGTGTCGGCAACGGCCGTACCCACCGTGGACCCCGAAGCTCTTGCCGCCGAGGTGGCGCAATTGCTGCAAAACAATCGGCGGATCGAATATTACTGGCTGCGCGCTGCGGGGGTGGCCGAGGGACAGGTGGCGTTTGTGGGGAACGGCCGTTTTCAGCCGCCATCCCCGTTTGAGCAAGAAGCCCTGCCACACGAAGCCGAAACGTGGCTGCGCGACTGGCTCCAGTTGGATGCAGGTGCCAATGTCAGCCAGCTCAGCGCCAGCCTGACGGCCGATCCGCGCTTCATCGTCGGCCAGAAGCTGTGGGAGGCCGGTCTGTTTGAGGCGGGCAAGGCGGAATTTGAGAACCTGCGCGCCTCGGTGGCCGACGATGCCCTGCTGAGCTACCAGCTGGCCCTCTACTTCCGCGACATTGGCCTTTACCGCTCGTCCATTTTGGCGGCTGTGACGGTGCTCAACCTCTCTGGGCAGACGGTGTTTGAGGCTCCGCCCTTCATCGGGCAGCTGGCCTACCCCGTCTACTACGCTGATCTCATGCTGCCTCTGGCGGAGCGCTACGGCTTTGACCCCCGGCTCCAGTTCAGCCTGGTGCGGCAGGAGAGTTTGTTCGAGAGCTTTGCCCGCTCTGGCGCGGCGGCGCAGGGCCTCAGCCAGGTGATTCCCGATACCGGGGCGTACATTGCCAACCTGCTCAGCTGGCCCGATTTTGTCAACGAAGATTTGTACAAGCCCTACGTGGGGCTAAACTTTGGCGCGTTTTATCTCAAGCA
>CAUJGI010000041.1 GCA_963169155.1 Chloroflexota bacterium | reverse complement strand
TTATCAGCATCATCAACCCCCAGCAAATGATGGGCATGGTCGACCACCCGGAGCTGGAAGCCATTGCCTGCGACGCCGAAGAACGATTGCGCCGCGTCGCCAGCGCGCTGGAAGGTCGGTGAGCGGTAAGCCGTAATCGGTAAACGGTAAATAGTTCCTTTTACCGTTCACCGATTACCGACCAAAATGCTCCTCCGCCACGACAACTTCCCCTCCCAATTTGTTCCGGCACGCCACGTGCACGTCTGGCTGCCTGATGATTATGCACAATGGCCAGAGACACGCTACAGCGTGCTGTACATGCACGATGGGCAAAATCTGTTCGACCCCGCCACGGCGATGGCGGGTGAAACCTGGGGCGTCGCCGAAGCGCTGGCGCGGCTGATGGCCGCTGGTACGGTGCGCCCCACGATCATTGTGGGCATTTTTAACCACATCAATCGCTGGGCGGAGTACTGGCCGGAACGGCCGCTTACCCATCCCCATGCGGCACACCTCCACCAGCAGTTCAAAGAGATCCTCACCGTGCCTGTGCGCTCCGACAACTACCTGCGTTTTGTGGTGACAGAAGTGAAACCGCTCATCGACCGGACGTACCGCACCCTTCCAGGCGGTGCAGACACCTTTATCATGGGGTCGAGCATGGGTGGGCTTATATCGCTTTACGCGCTGTGTGAATATCCTGGAGTGTTTGCCGGGGCGGGCTGTCTGTCGACGCACTGGCCTGCGGTTGAGGGGATCATCTTGCCGTACCTGGAAGAGGCGCTGCCTGGGCCAGGGCGGCATAAGCTGTACTTCGACTACGGGACGGCCACGCTGGACGCGCTTTACGAGCCGCTGCAAAAGCCGGTTGATGCGCTCATGACCCGCAAGGGGTACACCGAAGGCCAGGACTGGCTGACGCGCCGCTTTGAAGGGGCCGAACACAACGAACCCGCCTGGCGCGCCCGCATCGATTTGCCCCTTACCTTTCTACTTTAGACTAAGATTGGGCCACTCTTAAAGAGTGGCCCAATCTCATTTCTAGGCCAGTTCGACGTTGAGCCGCTTTTGGCGCACGCGGTAGCTGCCGGTTTTGGCGAGCACCTTCCCGGCAAACTGCTCGGGCACATCCACCAGGGTACGGTCCTCCTGAATGTGGATGGCGCCGATGGTAGAACCGGGAATGTCGGCGTGGAAGGCGATGGTGCCCACCACGTCGTTGACACGCAGGCCGTCCGTCTTACCCGCGTTCAGGCTCAGGCGTATCATGCCTTTTTCGTGGGAGTTGGTGGTGGCGTTACGGCCGTTTCCCTTGCTGCTGCTGCGGCTGCGGCCGTTGCCAAACTGCTCGCGCCTGCCCGGCCGCTCTGGCTGCGCCACCACCTCGCTAATGCGGGCAATGGGGCGCTGCTTCTCTTCAGCGCGAGCCAGCTTGAGGGCCACCGCGGCAATCTCCAGCAAATCGTGTCCTTGCTCGACCAGCTCAGTCACGAGCTCACGCTCGCGGGCGCAGCGGCCCCGCTTCAGCCAGACCGCCATCTTCTCCATCAGCTCCGACTCGCGCCGGTTCTGAATATCTTCACTGGTGGGCAGCGCGGCCAGCGTCACTTTTTGCCGGGTGTACTGCTCAATTTTGCGCAGCCGCCACTGCTCTTTGGGCGTCAACAGCGTGAGCGCCACGCCCGTTTTACCGGCCCGGCCGGTGCGCCCCACGCGATGCACGTAAATTTCGGCATCTTGCGGCAGATCAAAGTTGAACACGTGGGAAATGTCGTCGATGTCCAGACCGCGGGCGGCAACATCGGTAGCCACCAGCACCTTGATCTGGTTGTTGCGGAAGCGGTTGAGCACCTGCTCACGCGCCTGCTGGCTCAAATCGCCGTTAAGCGCTTCGGCAGGGAAGCCGCGCACGGTGAGCTCGTTGGCCAGTTCGGCCGTGCCCAGACGGGTGCGGGCAAAAATCAGGGCACTGGTAATCGGTTCGACTTCAAACAAGCGCGTCAGCGCGGCCAGCTTGTCGTCTTCGTTGACCAGGTAGGCACGCTGCGCGATGGTAGAAACGGTGCGCTGCGCACGCTCGATGGTAATTGCCTGTGGATTGCGCATATATTTATCCGCCAGCTGGCGAATTTGGCCAGGCAGGGTGGCGGAAAAAAGCGCCGTTTGCCGCTCGGACGGGGTCTGCTGCAAAATGGCTTCAATGTCCTCGATAAAGCCCATGCTGAGCATCTCGTCGGCCTCGTCCAGCACCACCGTTTGCACCTGGCTCAGGTCCAGCTTCTTGCTCTGGATCAAATCCAGCAGCCGCCCCGGCGTGCCCACGACGATATCAACACCGCGCCGCAGGCTGCCGATTTGGGGGCCATACGCCGTGCCGCCATACACAGCCAGCACGGAGAAACGGCGGTGACGGCCGTATTCTTCCATCGCCTCGGCCACCTGCAAGCCCAGTTCACGGGTCGGCGCCAAAACCAACGCCTGTACGTGTCCTTTGCCGGGTGTTAGATTGTGCAGAATTGGGAGAGCAAATGCGGCCGTTTTGCCGGTGCCGGTTTGGGCCTGACCGAGGATATCCTGGCCGGAAAGCATCACGGGGATAACGGCCGTTTGGATGGATGTGGGCGTGGTGTAACCACGCTCAGTAACAGCCTGCACCAGCTGCGGGTGCAGACCTAAATCGGTAAATTCAGTTGTCATGACATGCTCCTAAGACAGCGAGTCTTAATTTGATTGGCCACAGAGAATTGGGAGATCGGAGTGAGACCTCTTCTCTCCCTTCCTGTTCTGTGGCTAGATTGGTTTTGAGTCGTCCACTGTGCGGCGGTGACCTCGCGGTCCACCAGCCAAAGTCCTGCCCACAGCCTGCTCATCCCCATCGTACAAATCGAATTTGGAGCGTGTCTGTGGCAAAAAAAGCGCCCGACTAACAATGCCGGGCCACCACCTGGATATTCAAAACTTCTTGTTGCTAAAGTGTGGGAAATTTCCCAGCGGCCAAAAGTATAACATGAACCAAAAAATTAACGAACATTTGGAAAGTTGGTCTTACTGACGGCTCATTTACCCTTGTATATAAAAAAGGCGAGAAGCAGATGCCTCTCGCCTTTTTTTGTTTGTTTATACGCTCTGGCAGATTGTTAGTTGGTAATATCGTTCCAGTAGGCGTCCAGTTCCTGTTCCCACTCGGTGTCGATTTGCCAGTTTTCAATCTCGCTCATGTCGATGGACGGGGCATTGGTCAGGTCTTCCTCGTCGGCGTTGATGGTGAAGTTTTCTTCAACATCATCGAAGGCAACACGGTCCCAAGGGATGGCCACGGCCGTTTCGGCAATACCCAGGAAACCACCCACGTCGGCCACGGCATAGCTCACTCGATTTTCATCAACGTTTACCAGCAGGTCTTCAATTTCACCCAGGTCGTCGTCTGTGTCCGGGTTCACCAGGTTGTAGTCAAACAGCGAGAAATTGGCAAAGGCGCTTAGCTGGTACAAACCATCCAACATTTGCGTGTCGGTTCCGGCATCTTCGGCCGTTTGGTAGAACAGATCTTCTGTCTCCAGCATGGCGTCATCCAGGCCTAAGGCACCTTCCAGATCAATGGTGTCACTTTCGTACATAAACGTGTTGGGTGTTGCGGGATCATCATCCTGGTTCAGCGATACGGCCAGAGTGTCCCAGGCAACTGCGTAATACGGGAATTCATCCGTCATTTCGTCCACGCTTAAGATGGCATATTGAATGTCACCATTGGCGTCAAAGAGGATTTCTTCAACTTCCGCAATCGCTTCATCGGTCATGGTCATCAGTTCCGCGCCAATCAAGTCGCTGCCGCGAACAATGGTTGGCTGGTCCATGGGCGCCGTGCCTTCTTGGGTTCCCGTGATTTCCGCGGTGGCCGTCATTTCAACCGTTGGCTCCATCGTGGGTTCCATTTCCTCGGTAGGCACGGCCGTTTCTTCCATCATTTCAGTGGGCATCATCGTTGGCTCCATGACTTCCGTCTCTAACACCATTGCCGTTGGCGTTGGCTCATCGATCATCGCCGTCGGCTCAATAAGGCCGCCGTCCTGAGTCGGCTCAATGCCATTGTCGATTGTGTTGTCGTTGACGCCGGGTTCGTTATCACCCCCACAGGCAGCCATAAACCCTGCAAAAAAGAGCAAGATCACGATTATGCCCAGTTGTTTCCAATTTCTACGATTGTACATTTAACTTATTTCTCCTTTCCTTTACATTCGGGATATACATTTTTTTCATGGACGTACGGTCGCGGCTAACGGCCGTTGCTAACATCCATACCCATCCATTCTAGGTTAGGAGCGCGTCATTTGAATATGTCGTGATACAAAAGTGGGGCACACAAAAGTCATACGGGGAATGAGCGTTTGCTAAGTGGGGCGGCTGGGCAGCCGCCCCACCGGATGAACTTACTCGACGGTTACACTCTTGGCCAGGTTGCGCGGCTGATCCACATCACAGCCGCGCCAGACGGCAATATGGTAGCTCAGCAGCTGCATGGGGATGGTGTTTAATATCGGCTGGAGCAGTTCCGACGTGGCCGGAACCTCAATCACATAATCCGCTTCACGGCGAATCGCTTCATTGCCCTGGGTGACCACCGCCAGCACGATGCCACCTCTCGTTTTGGCCTGCTGGATGTTGCTGACCATTTTCTCGTACAGCCGGTCAGTTGTAGCCAGGGCCACAACCGGCATGGTTTCATCGATGAGGGCAATCGGGCCGTGCTTCATCTCGCCAGCCGGATAACCTTCAGCGTGAATATAGCTGATTTCCTTGAGCTTAAGTGCGCCTTCCAGGGCCACCGGGTAGTTGATCCCGCGCCCTAAAAAGAGGAAATCCTGGGCATTGTGGAAAACGCTGGCCAGATTTTCGTAAACCGCCTCGTTTTCCAGCAGTTGCCCGGCCAGATTGGGGATGTGGGCCAGATCGTTCACCAGCTTTCGCATTCTGTCGGGAGCCAGCACGCCGCGCATTTCGCCCAAAACGCAGCCCAACATGTACATATCGGCCAGGGACGTGGTGAACGCTTTGGTGCTGGCCACGCCAATTTCTGGTCCGGCCTGCATAGCAATGTAGCCATCGGCCACACGCATCGACTGGCTGCCAATGACGTTCACAATGGACCAGAGAGTGGCCCCTTTGGTTCTGGCCTGCTCACTGGCAACGAGGGTATCGGCCGTTTCACCGGATTGGGTAATGGAGAGAACGGCCGTCTTCTCATCAATAATCGGGTCGTAATAGCGAAACTCCGAACCGTACTCCACCTCTACCGGGATGCGCGCCAGGGCCTCAATCATGAACTTGCCAATCAGCCCCGCATAATAGCTGGTGCCGCAGGCCACAATGATGATTTTGTTCAGCGAATTGACCAATTCGTGGGTCAGATTCATCTCCGGCAGCGCGATGGTGCCCTTTTCAAAGTTCACTCGCCCGCGCATCGTGTCGATGAGCGCCTGGGGCTGGTCGTGAATCTCTTTTTGCATGAAGTGCTTAAACTCGCCCTTAACAGCGCTGACCGGGTCCCAATTGATGGTGTGCACTTCGGGCTGCAGCGGCGCGCCGGCCAGGTCCGTTAGCTGGTAACTGTGGCGGGTGACCAGAGCCATCTGCCGATTTTCCAGGAACACCATGTCGCGGGTGTACTCCAAAATGGCGGGGATGTCGGAGGCGATAAACATTTCGTCGCGGCCAATACCCAGGGTGATACCCCCGGCATTACCCAACCGGGCGCAGATGAGCTGGTCGGGTTGGTCCAGGCTCATGACTACCACCGCATTGGCGCCTTCCAGCTGGGCCAGGGTCTGGCGCACGGCCGTTTCAAACCCCAGGCCGCTTTCCAGGTACCGCTCCACCAGCTGCACAATCACTTCGGTGTCGGTCTCCGAAGCAAACGTGACACCCTCTGCGGCCAGCTCGTCACGCAGGGGCAAAAAGTTTTCGACGATGCCGTTGTGCACCAACACCACACGGCCGTTCATGCCGACATGGGGGTGCGCATTACGCTGGCTGGGTTCGCCGTGGGTGGCCCACCGGGTATGGCCGATGCCAATCTGCCCGCTCAGCGGCGATTCGGCCAGCAGGCTGCCCAGGTTGCTCAGCTTGCCCACGTCGCGCCGGATGGCGATGTGCCCATTTTGTGCCAGCACCGCCACCCCAGCCGAATCATAGCCGCGATACTCCAGCCGTTTCAGTCCGTTATACACCACCGTCGCCGCATCACGCGGCCCAATGTAACCCACAATACCACACATAAGCGTCAATCCTCCGCTTGGTTGCAGGCAGCATGGCACACGCCAGCCAGCCTGCTGGCGGACGCATCCAGATACAATTGCCCAAAAAATGGAGATCGTCCCTTCAAAAATTTAGTTGATGGTCCGGCCATTGCCATGCACCTGAGCAAACAGTTGCCTGTCTGGTTTCATGCATCGCTTCAATTTGAAGGGAAATTCCAGCTCGCCGGGGAAACACTTGGCAAACCAGATGCAGTGCATCACGCTTTTCACACTGCTCGACACAGGATATGACCAACCCTGGGAGGCACCCGCTGAACTCTCGCTTTTCCGAAGCCAAATTTTGGCCCGTTATCATCCACCTGAAGTGGAGAACCTCCTCCGCGTCACCCTTTTCGGTAATCCGTTATCGGTTATCGGTAAGAATTTGCTTCTCACCGTTCACCGATTAGCGATTACCGTTTACCGAAAAAGGGCCGTGCGCTATCGATCCCTGGGCATTTCTGCCCGATATGCAATTGTGAAAAAGTTTTACCCCTTTTTTCTGAAGTTGACAATTACAATAATTTTGGGCCAGAAACGGCCGTTCCTCCCACCCTTTCCCTTAGCTTTTGATGAGACCCATGACTTTTTTCTCGCCTGCGCCGCTTGACGCCACTGACGCACTGCGTAAAATTAGCCCGCCTAATCATTAGGCAGCCTAACTATTTTAACAGCTCGCGGGAAGGTAGTGCCAGAGACGGCCGTTTCACCCGCACAATTTACTAAACTCAAAAGCTTATGGATGCCAATCGTCACGGGATTGCCCTGTCAATCCTGCAAATCATCCCGCCTATCATGCGTTTTTTGGCCGCGGAACTGCGTCGGACCAATGTGCCTCTGCTGCCACCACAGCTGGGGGCACTGACCCTGCTCGCCGAAAATTCATACAACCTCAGTGAGCTGGCCGAACAGCACGACGTCAGCCTGCCCACCATGTCCAGCACCATCAGCAAGCTCGTTTCCAACGGCTGGGTCAAGCGCCAACGCCTGGAGCAAGACCGCCGCGTGGTGATGCTGTCTATCACCCCAGCCGGGCGAGAGCTCGTCGAAGAAATCGGCCAGATGCTGCTCGACCGGATCACCGTACACCTTTCGGAAATTCCCAACGGGGAGCTGCACATCCTGCAAAATGGACTCACCATTCTGCAAACTGTTTTTGCTCCCTTTGTCTTTAAAGACAGCGGCAGTGCCGCCTGACAGTTATTTACACCAACCCAACAACATCGTGGTTTTGTAGGAGATAAACTATGCTTACCAACTTTTTTGACTGGATCACGCGACTTTCCCTCCGGTTTCGCTGGATCACCATTATCCTGACGGCCGTTATCCTCGGCCTGGGTGTCTACTCAGCGACGCAGCTCAACCTGGAACTGCTGCCACGCGTGGAATTCCCCCAAACCATCGTCATTGCCCAATGGCCTGACGGCGAATCGTCCACCGATGTGCTGAACGAAATCACCATTCCGCTGGAAGAAAAGCTATCCGTCGTGGAAGGCGTGGTAAACGTGGAATCCACCACCAACACCGGCTTTGCCGTGGTCATCGTGCGCTATGACTTTGGCCTGGACCAGGAGCGTTTGCTGGCTGATGTGGAAGCGGCCGTTGCCGCCGCGAACCTCCCCGAAACGGCCGATACCAACGTGCTCAACTTCAGCCTCAGCGACCTGCCCGTCGTCACTGCCAGCGTCTCCGCCTCGGATTTGTCCCTGGTCGACCTGAAACACCTGGTCGAAAATGACCTGCAGCCCCAGTTGGCCGAAATCACCGACGTGAGTGAGGTACAGATTGGCGGCGGCCAGGAGCTGCCCGAAGAAGTTGTCGTCGAAGCGGAAACCGCAGAAGAGGCCGTGGCCGAAGACCCCGGCCGTCTGCCGCTCACCGTGGTGCAGGGCGCCCGCCTGCTGGACGTGGAAATTGAATACGCTCAGGAGATCAACGTGGATCTGCTGCGCAGCCTGACCACCTACGAAAACGCCGGTGCCCAGGTGCTGTTGGTGCTCAACCTGCTGCCCGAAGATTTGCTGGTGTACATTCAGCCAGAAGCCCTCTCCTACCTGCCGCAAGAATACATCGCAGGGCTGGAGCCCGATTTGGTGGCTGAACTGGACACACTCGCCGCCGAATTTGGCGGGGTGGGCCAGTACAACGTCGAAGAAGCGGTAGCCGCCCTTTCTGCCGGTACGGCCGTGGCTGAAGCCGAACCCACCGCTGAACCAACGGCCGTTCCCACCGAACCCGAAGCCGAACCTGTGGCCGAACTGCCCACCGTCGCCCCAGTGGCCCTGCCCGAAACCTGGATCGCGGGTGCTGCCCAGTTGGGCCAGGTCATCACCGACACCAGCAATATCACGCCCGAATTTATGCAGGGCATTCTGGGTTTTGCCCCGGAACAGCTGGCGGAACTCACCCCCGAGATGTGGCGCGCCCTTGAACCAGATGTCGCCGCCCTGGCCCTGCCCGCCGTTGGCGAAACGCTGGATACCACGCTGTTGACCCAGCTGATTGCCATTCAAAATGCGGCCAACGGCGTAACGCCGGAACCGGTGGCCCTGCCAGAAAGCTGGACGGCCGCTGCCGCCGCTGCCGGGCAAGAGCTCACCACCACCACCGATCTGACGCCCGAAGCGATGGGTCTACTGGCCTCGGCTGCGCCGCAGCTGCTGGCCGAACTCACCCCCGAAATGGTGCTGGCTCTGCCCGCTGACGTGCAGGCCATGCTGCCTGCCGAATACCTGGCCACGCTGGACGAAGGCACGGCGCAAACGCTGACCAACATGGCCATTTACGTGGCCCGCAACGAAGCAACGGCCGTCGCCACCGCCGCTGTGCCCCAATTCGCCCCTGTGCCCCTGCCCGACACCTGGATTGCCGGGGCTGCCCAACTGGGCCAGGTCATCACCGACACCAGCAACATCACGCCAGAGTTCATGCAAGGCATTATCGGCTTTGCCCCCGAACAGCTGGGCGAACTGACCCCCGAAATGTGGCGAGCATTCGATCCGGCGGTAACGGCGCTCGCCCTGTCCGTGGTGGGTGAAACGCTCGACGCTGAGCTGGTGGCCCAGCTGACCGCCATCCAAAACGCCGCCAACGGCATTGCGCCAGAGCCGGTTGAGCTGCCCGAATCGTGGATTGCCACAGCCACGGCCGCTGGCTTCCCCATCTCCACCACCGCCGACATCCCGGCCGACGCCTTTGGCCTGCTGCCCACCGTAAACCCGGCCCTGCTGGCCGACATTACGCCAGAAATCTTGCTGGCGCTGCCCGCCACCACCCTGGCCGCTCTGCCAGAAACTATCCTGACCACTCTGGACCCCGGCCTGCAGCAAACCATTGCCAATGTTGTGATTGCCGATGCGCAGTACCAGGCAGCAACGGCCGTTGCCACAGGGGACACCGGCGAAACGGCCGAAGAACCTGAACCGGTCGATCCCGCCCGCCTGCCCGATTTGCTCATTCAAGGGGCAACCCAGGCCGGGTTTGAAATTGAAAACGCCCAGGACATTTCCCCAGAGATGATCCGCCTGTTTGGTGGATTGGGACCGCAAGGCATCCAGGCCTTGCAGCTGCTCACGCCAGACAACCTGCGCCTGCTGCAGCCCGAAGTGATTGCCCTGCTGCCTGCCGAGTTTCTCGACGCACTGCCCGCCGACCTGCGCGCTGAGCTGGATGAGCTGGCCGCCGAGTTTGGTGGTGCTGGCGCTTTGGCCCTGGCGGAAGCCGAACAAGCTGCCGCCCTGGCTGAAGGCGCCCCCGCCCTCAGCGGCATATGGCTGGAACCCAGCCCCGAGGGCGAACCTTCTATGTTCCAAACGGCCGCTGACCTGCTCAACAACCCGTTTGTGCCCGGCGCAGCCAACTTCCTCAACTTCTTCCCCACTGCGCCCAACGTGGAAAACCCGGCGGAGTGGATGGGTGCCCTGACGCCAGACGTGATCCAGTTCCTGGCTGAAAACGAAGATGGGTTTGTGGCAACGCTGTCACCGGTTGTGCTGGAGCTGTTCTCGCCAGAGACGCTTACCTTTTTGTTAGAAAACTACGCAGACGCCTTTGACGCCGGGCTGACCGAGCGACTGCAGGGCATTGCCCAGGGTAATATCGTCGCTTTCATTCCTGAAGCTTCTATCACCCGCACCGATGGCAACCCCAGCGTGCTGATCAGCATTTACAAGGGCGGCAATGCCAACACGGTCAACGTCGCAGAAGATGTGTTTGCTACCTTTGACGCGTTCACCGCAACCCATGAAGGTACGTCGGTCAACATGGTGTTTGAACAGGCCACCTTTATTGAGGATTCCATCACGGGTGTATCGCGTGAAGGGGCGCTGGGAGGTGTCTTTGCCGTCATCGTGATTTTGCTCTTTTTGAGCGGCCGTATTGGCAAGAAGTATCAGGTAAGCTGGCAGGCTACGCTGGTAACGGCCGTTTCCATCCCGCTCTCTATCTTTTCGGCTCTCCTACTGATGGCCTGGGTACCGCCCACCTTTGGCGAATGGCTGCACAGCCTGGTGCAATCTACCGACAGCAGCGTTCTGCGCTTCATCGCGCAGCTGTTCCCCACCGAAGTCACCCTCAACATCATGACCCTGAGCGGCCTGACGGTAGCCATCGGCCGCGTGGTGGATGACTCGATTGTGGTGTTGGAAAACTCCTACCGCTACATCCAGCGGGGTGACGATCCCAAACACGCTGTCTTGCAAGGCACGCGTGAAGTGGCCATCGCCATTTTCTCCGCCACTGTGACCACCATGGCCGTCTTCCTGCCCCTGGGTCTGATTGGTGGCATCATCGGCTCCTTCTTCCTGCCCTTTGGCCTGACGGTCGCTTACGCCCTGGCGGCCAGCTTTGTCGTGTCAATCACCGTGGTTCCGGCCCTGACCTACCTGCTCATCCGCAAGGAAAACATTCCTGATGAGCGTGAAACCACGATGCAGCGCTGGTACACCCCAGCACTGGAGTGGGCGCTGCAGCACCGCTTCATCACCATGCTGGCCGCCACGATCGTGTTTGCAGGCAGCCTGCTCCTGCTGGGGCAGCTGCCGCAGAGCTTTATCCCCAGCATTGGCGAGCCAACCATCAACGTCTCCATCTCGCTGCCGCCAGGCACGGGCATGGTGGAAACAAACGCGGTGGTGGAAGAGTTGGAAACGGCCCTGCGTGAATTCGACGACATTGAAACAATCCAGACCGAAATCGGCAGCGGCGGCGGCTTTGAGGCGCTGTTTGGCGGGGGGATCAGCCAAAACCTGGCCAACCTCACCATCAGCGTCGGTGAAGAGCTGGTGCAAGACCCAGACGTGCTGAACAGCCTGACAAACGAAGTACGCCAGGAGGCGGTTCGCATCATCGGCGCAGACAACGTAAGTGTGTCGGCCGCTTCGCAAACTGGCTTTAGCGGCTTTTCCATCATCCTGACGGGTGAGTCGCAGGCTGACCTGGAAGTGTTGGTAGATGATGTGAAAGCCGCCATCAGCTCGGTAGACATGGATGCCGACGGCGTGCCCGACATTGCCAACGTCTCCAGCAACGTAGACAGCGCCGCCGCCGGGGATGGCACCAATGAGACGGTTTTGCGGATCGACGGCCGTTCCGCCGTCAGCTTCAGCGGTGAACTGGAGACCCAAAACACCCTCGGGGTTACCGGCGCGGCCAAGGAGGCGATCAACGATCTGACCAGTCTGCCCGCCACGGTAGAAGTGACCGAAGGGTTCGACTCGCAGCAGCAGGTGGAAGGGTTCCGCTCCATGCTGACGGCCATTGTTTATTCGATTATCATCGTGTACCTCATCATGGCGCTCACCTTCCACAGCCTGATCCATCCGTTTACGATTTTGTTCAGCCTGCCGTTTGCCCTGGTGGGCGCGGCGCTGGCCCTCTACCTCACCAACAGCGTACTGGGCATCTCGGCCATGATTGGTTTGATGATGCTGGTGGGTATCGTGGTGACCAACGGTATCGTGTTGATGGAACTGGTGCAGCAGCTGCGCGCCAAAGGATCCACCGTCTACGATGCGCTGGTTGAAGCGGGCCGCACCCGCCTGCGCCCCATCTGGATGACGGCACTCACCGCCATCCTGGCCCTCATTCCGCTGGCCGCCAGCAATGAAGCCGGGGCGATCATCGCCTCGGAGCTGGCGCGAGCGGTGATGGGCGGTTTGCTGGTCAGCACGGCGCTCACCCTGGTGGTGGTGCCGGTGGTTTACAGCCTGACAGACCAGCTCTGGTTGAAGGTCGTCGGTCTGTTTAAACGCAGCTAACTGGCGTCTGATTAACCTTTCATCGGGCGCCGCTGTCAACCTGGCAGCGGCGCCTTTTACTTTTTACGCGACAAGTTTGCCTTGCCGGTTGCGATATACGGCCGTCGTAGCGTAAGATTACCCCCTAAAAACCCTGCTTTTATGTGGAGGCGTTATTGACCGGTGAAATCACACTCGTTTTAGTCATTTTGGGGGCGGCCATTGTGTTGTTTGCCTCTGAAAAAATTCGCGTTGACGTGGTCTCGATGATGGTGCTGCTGGCCCTGCTGCTCACCGGCCTGCTCACTCCTGAAGAAGCTTTTTCCGGTTTTTCCAATCCGGCGGTGATTACGGTGTGGGCTGTTTACATTGTGAGTGCCAGCCTGATACACACGGGTATTGCCGACGTGATAGGCAAATACATTGGCCGCATCGCCGGCACAGGCGAGGCGCGACTGACTCTGGTGATCATGACGGCCGTTGCCCTCATGTCTGCCTTTATGAACAACATTGGTGCCGCGGCCGTCCTGCTGCCGGTCACCATCAGCCTCGGACGCAAGGCCCGCATTCCCGCTTCCAAGCTGCTCATCCCCCTGGCTTATGGCTCACTGCTGGGTGGCATCACCACGCTCATCGGCACACCGCCGAATCTGTTGGCCAGCGACGCGCTCCAGGAGGTGGGACTGGCCCCGTTTAAGCTGTTCGACTTCACCCCGATGGGGCTCATCATTTTGTCGTTTAGCCTGATCTACATGACCTTCTTGGGGAGGCATCTGCTGCCACATTATGCAGAAACACTGCACAACGATCCGGTGGATTTTAACCGCGACTACCAGCTGCGGGATTACCTGGCCGAGCTGCATGTGCTGCCAGAGTCGCCGTTGATTGGCAAGACCATTGTGGAGAGCAGCCTGGGTGAGCAGTATGATTTGACAGTGATGGGGGTGCTGCGCGACGGCCGTATGCGCCTGGGAATTTTACCCAATGCCCACATCCGCTCTGGCGACGTCCTGCTGGTGCAGGGTACCGAGGACAAAATGCTCAGCGTGCGCAGCGAAATCGGCGTCAGCCTCGTTTCGGAAAATGGCGTGCCGGACCATGACTGGCAAAACGAAGAGGTGATGGTGGCCGAGCTAGTCGTGAGCCAGAAAGCGCCGTTTATTGGCAAGACGTTAAAAAATGCCAACTTTCGCACGCACTACGGACTGTCTGTGCTGGCGATTTGGCGTGAGGAAAAGACGTTGGCCGGACGGCTGGGCAACGTGCAGCTGAAGTTAGGCGATACGCTGCTGGTGCAGGGCCGCCGCGAACGCATCGAGGAGGCCGGTAACGACACCTCCTTTTTGCTGCTTGCCGAGCGGGAAAAATCGACGGCGCGCACCAGCAAAGCGCCGCTCAACATGCTCATTTTTGTCTCGATGATTACCCTGGTTGGCTTGGGCTGGCTGCACATTTCGGTAGCGGCCGTTTTGGGGGCCATCTTATCCGTACTCACCGGCTGCCTGACGATGGACGAGGCGTACAAATCGATTGAGTGGAAGTCGGTCTACCTGATTGCCGGGATGCTGCCGATGGGTATTGCCATGGAAAAGACAGGCACGGCGATGTTTTTGTCAGACCAGGTCGTCACTATCGTGGGCGATATGGGGCCGATAGGGGTGATGGTGGGTCTGTTCATCCTCACCACGGCCCTCACCGCGTTTATGTCCAATGCAGCAGCGGCCGTTTTGGTAGCCCCTATCGCCATTCAGTCAGCCCTTAACCTGGGGATAGCACCGCAGGCGTTTGTTATGGGCATTGCCATCGCCGCCTCCAATTCTTTTGTCACCCCGATTGGGCACCAGGCGTGTGTGCTGGTGTACGGGCCGGGTGGTTACCGCTTTTTTGACTATGCCCGGGTGGGTTTCCCCCTCACCATCCTCATCTGGATTTTAATGACGATCTTTTTGCCGATCTTTTTTCCGTTTTAATGAGATGTAATTGGGTAACTGAGGAATTGGAGCGTTAATTACCAAATTACTCAATTACAAAACCAAACCATGCATAACAACTCCTTTTGGCAAAAACAGGCCCGGCGATGGCCAGTGATTTTACTCCTGCCGCTGCTGTTCTTGCTGATTTTCTTCTTTTACCCGCTGGGCAATATTTTCCGGTTAAGCCTGACGGCCGAAGCGCTGGGAGAGTTGGTGATACGGCCGTCTTTCCGCAGCGTCATCTGGTTTACTGTGTGGCAGGCGGCGCTCTCCACCGGGCTGACACTGCTGCTTGGCCTGCCCGCCGCCTACCTCTTTGCCCGCTACGACTTTCGCGGCAAAACCGTGCTGCGTGCCCTCACCACCATTCCGTTTGTGATGCCCACCGTGGTGGTTGCCGCCGCCTTCCGCGCCTTGCTGGGGGCCAACGGGCCGCTTAACCAGCTGCTCATGGCCGGATTCAGCCTGGAAACGCCGCCGATCCAGCTAGACCAGACGCTCACGATTATTGTGCTGGCCCATGTGTTTTACAACGTCACCGTGGTCGTGCGGCTGGTGGGCGGCTTTTGGGGCAACCTGAACCCGCGCCTGGTGGAAGCGGCGCAAACGCTCGGCGCATCACCCCGCCGCGCTTTTATGGAGATCACGCTGCCGCTGCTACGGCCGTCGCTCATCAGCGCCTCCCTGCTCATCTACCTTTTCACCTTTACCAGCTTTGGTGTGGTGCTCATTTTGGGTGGGCCGTCGTTTAGCACCATCGAGACGGAAATTTATCGCCAGTACATCACCTTTTTACGGCCCGACGTGGCCGCGGCGCTGTCACTCCTGCAAATTGTGTTTACCTTTGGCCTGATGTCGGTTTACGCGCGCTGGCAGCAGCAAACGGCCGTTTCCCTCGATTTTCGGCCCCAGCAAAGCACGCTGCGAAAGGCCGCCACCGTGGGCGAAAAAGTAGCCCTGAGCAGCATGGTCGTCGGGCTGCTGCTCTTTTTGCTGACACCGCTGCTGGCCCTGGTCTGGCAGTCGCTGCTGGACCGGGACGGCCAGTTTACCCTGGCCTACTACCAGGCGCTGCCCACCTTGCGGCGGGACTCCGTGCTCTTTGTGCCGCCGCTGGTGGCGCTGCGCAACTCGCTCGGCTACGCCCTGCTGACGGTGGCTGTAGCCGGGGTGCTGGGGCTGCTGACGGCGACGTTATTGATACGGCCCCTTCAACTGGGCTCAGGGCAGGCGTCGCGCTGGCGCAAATGGCTCGATCCGCTCTTCATGCTGCCGCTGGGCGCATCGGCGGTGACGCTGGGCTTTGGTTACGTCGTCACTTTTCGCTGGCTGCGCACCTCACCGCTGCTGGTGCTAATTGCCCACGTGCTGGTGGCCTTTCCTTTTGTCGTGCGCACGCTGATCCCCGTTTTGCAAGGCATTAAGCCCAGCCTGCGCGAAGCGGCGGCGGTGCTCGGCGCGTCGCCGGCGCGGGTGTGGCGCGAGGTGGATTTGCCCATTGTGGGGCGGGCGCTGCTGGTGGCGTCGGTGTTTGCCTTTACGGTGAGCATGGGCGAGTTTGGCGCGACAAGCTTCATCGTACGGCCGAACAGCGGCTACCTCACCATTCCGATTGCCATCGAGCGCTTTTTGGGCCAGCCGGGGGCGCTCAACCTGGGCCAGGCGCTGGCGATGAGTACCATTTTGATGTTGGTAACGGCCGTTGGCTTCATCGCCATCGAGCGGTTCCGGGTTGCTGACATTGGGGAGTTTTAAGACGCAGGGGGAGTAAAAAGTGAAAAGTGATAAGTGAAAAGTAAAAAGAGCCCCTTTTCACTTATCACTTTTCACTGACGATTACGGCCGTTGCAATTGCAGCGCGGGGTCACCGAGTAGATTCACCACCAGCACCGCTTCGGCCAAAGAATCATCGTTGAGGGCCGCGGCCTGGGTTTGTAGGAGCGCTTCACCCAGCGTGGTCACCTCTTCATCCAGCAGCGCGTTGTAGAAAAGCTCGCCCAACAGCGTGAGCGAGGGCAGCGAGACACGGCTGGAAGGAGCCACGGCCGCCACGATGCCGCCGTTTTCTACCCAGAGCAAATCCTCGGCCAGGCTGTCGCGCTGCGGTTCGGAAAACGCGCCATTATTGCAGGTAAACGTGGTAAAGATGGGCGTGTGGCCGTTGTCGGCCAGCATACTGGCGTCGTCTCCGGCAAACGTCTGGCCATTGCCCCACTGCGAAACGTAGCCATCACCTGCATAGCTGATGAGCCCCACCCCTTTGGCCAGCGTGGCCATCAGCACGTAGCGCATCATTTCGTCTTCGCCCATCTGGAGGGTACTGGTCTCATAGCCGCTGGCTTGCAGCAGGGTGGTCAATTCCAGGTTCATCTGGTCAAATTGCGGCTCCGCCTCGCTGACAACCAATGAGCGTTCGATCCAGTCGGAACGGCCGTTTTGCTCATAAGCCAGCGTTTTGGCCACCATAATCTGCAACTGCTCCGGGGTTTGCGCCGGGAAACGGCCAATGGCCAGCCGGGGCAGCCCTTCATCGGGCAGCCCATACCACGTATCGCTGCTGGCAAAGCCATCCGACAGCTGCACCATTTGGGACGGCACCAAATTGAGATTTTTCCCTTCGAGATGGTTGTGGATGTCGTAGCTGGCGTCGCCCGCCAGCAGCACGTAGCGCGGTGAGGGGAAGCGCCAATTGTTCTGAGCATACATGAGGAATTTGCGAATGGCGCTGGCATCCGCCTGCCCATAGCCAAACTCGGCATAAATCTGGCTGATGGGGACGGCCGTTACCCGCAATCCCTGGTCGGCGCGATAAGCCAGCAGCGGCTGAAGGGCATCGACAAACGCGGTGTCATCCGGGTAGATGACGATGTAATCCGCCCCGCGATCCGTCTGGCGCAGCGCCTGCTTGGCAATGAAGCTGTTAGAGAAAGACGGCCGTATCGCATCGTCCGGTGTCAGGGCAAAGTAGCGGCTGTTGACCCCGCTGCCAGTAAACAGCACCCCGTTATCAACCGGTGTCACGTTCGTCAACACCACCGGCTGGCGGCGGTCGGTCACGTCAAACAGCAGCAGGTCGGTATCGGCTTCACTGATAACCAGCGTGCTGGCATTGCTGCTGAACCAGAACTGTCCCTGCCCGGCTTCAAGTTCGCCTTCATAGAGCAGCTCGATGCGGTCGATATAAATTGCTTCCCCGGAAGCCGAGGTATCGCCAGGGCTGGTCAGGCTCAGGACGTTAGGGCCGTCGGTTTGCAGCAGCCCGTCGGGCAGCTCCACGGAAATCTGCGTGTGCTGAATGCCATCCCACACCCAATCGGCCAGTTGACGGCCGTTGAGCACCACCTGCACATGATGATCCGGGTTACCTGGCCCGGCCGTGCTAGACCAGACGGCAATGTTTAACCGGCCACGTCCCCCGCTGGGTCGAATGTCGCTGAGGGTAAAGTGGGTGGTTTGGGGAGCCAGCAGCAAACGGCCGTACCACGGATCGGCACCGCCGGTGTCGGCGACAAAGGTGCTATTTTCTTCCCACACCTGCCGGTAGGTGGCCTTAGGGCTGCCGCGACCTGTGGCCGGGGCAGCACGTTCGGCCATTGCCAGCCCCTGGCCCAGGCTCAGCTGATACACTGTGGGCGCCATCACCGTGCTGGTAATGGCCTCAGCCAGAAAAAACATCGTCTGGCCATCCTCGGCAATAGCGTAGGGCACCTGTTCACCCTGGCGGGTCAGATTAATGGTGTCGTGGGAAAAAGTGGTGAGCTGCCAGTTGAACGGCCGTAAATCTTCGGTGGTAATGGCGGCAATTCCGGTTTCAGTAATGGTGAGATCGATAAATTCGGGGATTTCACGGAGGGGAGACGGCCGTTTGCGCAGTTCTCGGTCTTCGGTAAGCTGGGCTGAGGCGTCCACCCAAAACGTCAGCGCCGCTGCACTCAAAAACATGATCGTCAATCCGGCAAAAACCGCCAGCATGGTGCGATGGTGTGCATTCAATACGGGTGGGGAACCACCCGCGGCAAATGGATGCTCTTGTGAGGTTTGACGCTCTGCCATACGGTAAGGAATGCCTCGGTTTGTGGGATTCGTGTCCAACTCTATGATAGTGAATTATAGGCAATGTCATAGGCATCCTGTTTATTTCTTAGGGAGGGCTAAGGCGCAGCCGAAACTGGCAAGGCATTCTGGTCTATCTAAACCGTCAGGTTCCGTTATGATCCGTATGTTTTGTTATCTTCTTCATGAGGTGGCAGCGGTGGGTGTTGCCGCTGCCCGTGAACGTCGCTGTCCATAGCCCCGGTAGCGTAACGATGTGGGTCGTTTTTGTCATCTTCTTCCGGTTCGTACTGGTCCGGTGGATTATCATCTTCATGCCAGCCACCAGCGCGCCATTTTTTGGCGGTTTCTTCGATGTCCAGGGAGTTGAACTGCCGCAGCAGGTGGATCACCTGCGCCTGGTCCTCGTGGGACGTGTCAACGGCTACCAGGATGTGACCCCGGCGCAGCGCTTCTGTCTGGAGGTGGGCGTCCTGTTCCGGCACCCCTTTTTCCACCAGCCAGCCAAGCAGCCCGCCGCCGATGCCACCTGCACTGGCTCCCATAATCGCTGTGTAGATTGGTCCGGCCAAAACGGCCGCTCCCAACACCGGCAGGCTAAATACCGAAACGCCAAATAGCAGCCCGGCCAGCCCGCCCAGCGCCGTACCCGCCAACGCGCCGGTTGCGGCCGTATCGCGGGGATTGTTCCCCTCGGCGATTGCCCCTTCCACCAGAGAATCCTGGTACCTGCCTTCGGGGTCAGGAGCCACCAGGCTGATGTGGTCCCGCTGATACCCATTGTCCAGCAGCGCCACAACCGCCGCCCGCGCGTCGCTGATGTTCTCGTAGAGTGCGGTAATCGTTTTACTCATAATGCCTCATTTTGTGGGTCAAACGTGATTCGGTTTCAATCACGTTTCACGTTTCACTATCTACCGTCAAGATTAGCCCAAGATCTGGACCCTTTCTGTAGGGCAATTCTAGAAAAAAGTCAGCCCGGCTGTCATGTACCAGGATACAGCGGCGAAGGCATATCTTTGGACCAGCTGGGGATGGAAACGGCCGTCCACCACCCACCGTCAACAGGAACTTGCCAGACAATCTTTCCGGGAATTCATTGACTTTCCCAGGCAACTTTATTAATATTCACCAAGAGCTTGAGAGCGCTCTCAAACTCCATCTCTGTTATCCACCTGAGCCACCTTTGTGGCCAAAACGGCAAGAAGTAGATCATGGATGGGAAGCTGACTCTAGAAAAAATTGGGTCGCTGGCCGGTGTATCCCGGGCCACCGTTTCCCGCGTGATCAACAACCACCCCAACATTCGCAAAGACGTGCGCCAGCGGGTGCTGCAAGTCATTGCCGAGACGGGTTACCAGCCCAACCAGGCCGCCCGTTCGCTGGCCTCCAAACGTACCGGGCTGCTGGGTCTGGTCATTCCGCGCCTCATCCAGGCGCTTTTTACTGATTTGTACTACCCCCGCCTCATCCAGGGCATCAGCCAGGCGTGTAACGAAAGCGGCCACACGCTGGCCCTTTTTATCTTCCACACCGACGAAGAAGAGCAGCAGCTGGCGGCTCAGGTGCTGCGCCAGGGTTTTTTGGATGGTCTAATTATTGCCGGAATGCATTTTAGCGATCCGCTGAACCAGCTGCTGCTTTCTGAAAAGCCGGTGCTGGTAATTGGCGAACCGCTGGCCTACCCGCAGGCCAGTTTTGTAGATGCAGACAACCGGTTGGGGGCTTACACGGCCGTTGCCCACCTCATCTCCCTCGGCCACCAGCGCATTGCCACCATTACCGGACGGCTGGACATGGCCGCCGGGCAGCAGCGCCGCCAGGGATACCTGGATGCCCTCACCGAGCATGGCCTGCCCATTGACGAGCAGTTGATAGTGGCTGGCGACTTTGAGCAGGAAAAAGCGTACCAGGGCACGTTAGACCTGCTGCCCCACCAGCCCGACGCAATTTTTGTCGCCTCAGACAGCATGGCGCTAAGCACCTTGCGCGCTCTGGCCGACGCTGGCTTACAAGTACCCAAGGATGTGGCCGTGGTTGGCTATGATGATTTGATGGCGGAGGAGACGGCCGTTCCCCTCATCAACCCACCACTCACCACCATTCGCCAGCCGATTCACCGCATGGGAGTGCAGGCGGTGCAAACCTTACTAGACATTATCAAAAACCCCCACACCCCACCCCGCCGCGTCATTTTACCCACCGAGCTCATCATCCGGCAGTCGTGTGGCGCGGTGCAGTAAGGCGGTGACTGGCGTGAAACGGCCGTTTCACCGTTCAGGCCAGCTAATCCTGGCATTTTTTAATGTCATGGTTGGCCTACACAACAAATAAAAATCCACAGATTTCGCAGATTCCACAGATTTTCTTATCTGCGAAATCTGTGGACTATTTAGGGAGGACAGATGCAGTACGGATATTTTGACGACACACGATGTGAATATGTCATTACCCGGCCAGACACGCCGCTGCCGTGGATCAACTACCTGGGCAGTGAATCGTTTTTTGGCCTCATTTCCAACACGGCTGGCGGCTACACCTTTTACCAGGATGCCCGCCTGCGCCGCTTAACCCGGTTTCGCTACAACGGGGTACCGTATGATGGCAACGGCCG
>CAUJGI010000040.1 GCA_963169155.1 Chloroflexota bacterium | reverse complement strand
GGGGCCAGCCCGGGCAGGGTTTGGCTGATGGCCTGCGTCAGCTCGGCGGCTGTGGCAAACCGCTCGTTACGCTCCTTGGCCAGCACACGCTGGATGACGGTCTCGAATTCGTCGGGCAGCTCCGGCTGGAGTTCGCGAATGTGCGGGATGGGGTTTAGCACGTGGGCCATCATCTGCTTCACGGGTGTGTCAGCGCGGAATGGCTTACGCCCGGTGAGCATTTCAAACAGGATGATGCCCAGGGTATAGACGTCGGAACGGCCGTCCAGCACTTTCTCCCCATGAATCTGTTCCGGGCTCATGTACGCCGGGGTGCCGATGACGCCGCTGCCCGTCAGGTTGGTGCTGCTGCCCTGGGCCAGCTTCACGATGCCAAAATCAGTTAGAAAAGCGTTGTTGTACTGGTCAAACAGGATGTTGCCCGGCTTGAGATCGCGGTGGATGACACCCAGCTGGTGGGCATGGTCCAGGGCACCCGCCAGACGCTGAATGATGGGAACGGCCGTAGCCAGGGTCATCGGCCCGGCAACGATGCGATCAGCCAGGGTGCCACCCGGCATGAGGCGCATCACCAGGTAGGGCTGGCCATCCGCTTCGCCGTAGTCGTACACGGGCACGATGGCCGGATGCTCCAGCGTGGCAATGATGCGCGCCTCGCGCTCAAAACGGCCGCGAAAGGTAGGGTCATCCTGCAGCGCCTGGGACATTACCTTCAGGGCCACATTGCGGCCAAAGCGCGGATCGTTGGCCTGGTACACCGTGGCCATGCCACCACGCCCCAGCTCAGATTCAATTTCGTAACGGCCGTATTTTTTCCTGGTCAAGCTTCACTCCCGCCAGAAATGGTGGCAGCTTGTCGCCAACAATGCAATCATTATGGAACAAATACACGAAATTTCCAATGGCTGCAAATCATATCCTGATTTGCTACGTTTGGTTTGGCTCATTAAGTCATCAACCAGGGATTCCAGGACGGGTAAACAAAAAAAGGCCGCAGCGCTCTTCAATGCCGCAGCCTTTCGGTTTTACAAGCCAGCTAAGGGGGTCGAACCCTTGACCTACGCATTACGAATGCGCCGCTCTGCCATCTGAGCTAAGCTGGCGATGCGGTGGGAATTATAACAATCTCGTGATGGCTTGACAAACCAAAGTTCGCGCTTATAGTTTGGCTAGCAGCCAGCCCACTATCAATGATCAGGAGTAGTTTTGCCCATGCGCGACAAAATTAAAGCAACAATTGGCACCATCGGTGCAGATAAAGTAAATGTGGCCGGTCGGGATTTTCAGGAAAAGGATTTTTCAGGCATGAGTCTGAAAAAGGCCAACCTCAGCCACGCCAACTTTCAAAAAGCCAACCTGAAAAAAGCGGTGTTAACAGAAGCTACTCTGGAGTGGACAAACTTCAAAGAGGCGGACCTTACGGAGGCCGACCTCTCGAAAGCCAAAATGTTCCGGGCCGATTTTTACCGGGCCACCCTGGTCTCTTGCAATTTTAAAGAGGCGTACCTGGGCAAAGCCAATCTGCGTTTTGCCAATCTGGCAAATGCCGACCTGAGCAAAGCGCAGCTGCACTTTGCCGACCTGCGTGACGCCAACCTGGAAGGGGTTAAGCTAGATGGCGTAGATTTGCGCTGGTGCCGCTACAACGACAACACTGTCTGGCCAGACAAGGAATTTGATCCCCAGCTGACGGGAGCCATTTTGTATGTTCGGCAATGAGGGGATGGGCAACGGCCGTTTCCTCTACCACTCTGATCAGCTCTACAGCGAAAACATTCCCCTGGCCGACCTGGCCCAACGGTTTGGTACCCCGCTCTACGTCTACAGCCGCGCCGCCATTTTAGAAAACGCCCAGGCATACCTGGCACCAGCGCCGGCCAACGCGCTCGTTTGTTATGCTGTGAAGGCCAACGGCAACCCGGCCATCCTGCGTCTGCTGGCAGAGGCGGGCCTGGGCGCGGACGTCACCAGCGGTGGCGAACTGTTCCTGGCGCGGCACGCGGGCTTTCCGCCCGACAAGATCATTTACTCCGGCGTGGGCAAACTGCGCCACGAAATCGAAGCCGCTTTGGACGCCAATATTCGCGCCCTGCACGTGGAATCGGCCATGGAGCTGGCGCTTATTGCCGATCTGGCCAGCCAGCGGCAGCAGCTTGTGCCGATCGGTGTACGGGTAAACCCGGATATTCACGTTGAGACGCATCCTTATATCAGCACGGGAGCGGCACAGCATAAATTTGGGGTTTCACCGGAAACGGCCGTCGCTCTCCTCCACCAGGCCGCGCAGCACCCGTGGCTCAAACCGGTGGGCCTGGCCGCTCACATCGGCTCGCAAATACACGAGACGGCCCCTTTCACCGCCTCAGCCCACTTTTTGGTGGGGCTGGCCGACGAACTTGCCGCCAGCGGCATTCGGCTGGCCTACCTGGACGTGGGCGGTGGGTTGGGCGTGGCGTATGAAAGAGACAAGTGGCAGGTAAAACAGGTAAAAAGTGAAAAGTGGCAGGTAAAAAGTGAAATGATTGGGGAGTGGGTAACGGCCGTTGCCGAACCAGTTCAAAAGGCTGGCTATGGTCTGGTGATGGAGCCGGGGCGCTCCATCGTGGCGGAGGCGGGTGTGCTGCTGACTCAGGTTGTCTACACGAAG
>CAUJGI010000039.1 GCA_963169155.1 Chloroflexota bacterium | reverse complement strand
GGCGACATGGGCGGCATGGCCCCCAGCCGGGCGATTTCCTTGTCCACCTTGGCCCGCACGGCGTCGGGCAGCGGTTTGGCGGCGGCCATCTCGCGCACTTCGGTGATTTCCTGGCTGAACAGGTCGCCTTCGCCCAGTTCGCCCTGAATGACGCGCATTTGCTCACGCAGGAAGTGTTCGCGCTGCGAGCGGTCCATTTCCTGCTGCACGCGGGAGTGGATTTGATCTTCCAGCTCCAGCACTTCCAGCTCTTTGGCCAGCAGCAGGCTCACTTTTTGCAGCCGCTCGCCGGGATCAAACGTTTCCAGCACGTCCTGGCGCATGTCGATGGGGATGTTGAGGGTGGAGGCGACAAAATCGGCCAGCCAGCCCGGCTCGTCGATGTTGATGGCGAAGGTGTAGGCATCTTCCGGCATGTTGCGGTTGAGCATGACAGTTTTTTCAAACAGGGTGAGGACGGCGCGCATCAGTGCTTCAGTGTTGCGGTCCCATTCCAGCGGCTCGTAGATGACTTTGGCACGCACTCGAATGTAGGGGTCCCATTGGGTGAATTCCAGGATTTCGACGCGGCGGCGGCCCTGGGCCAGCACGCTGGTGCTGTTGTCTGGCATTTTGAGCGCCTTGCCGATGGTGATTTCCGTACCCAGGCTGTACACGTCGCTGGCACCGGGATCGGTCATGTCGCTGTCGCGCTGGGCGGCGACGACCAGGTTTTCGTCGTTGGCGATGGCGGCTTTGACGGCGGCCAGGGAGCGCTCGCGGCCGACAAACAGGGGCATCACCATCTGCGGGAAGAGGACAATGTCGCGCAGGGGCAAGAAGGCGAGCTCGATGTGGCCATTTTCATCGGCCGTTTCCCGGCGCTGCGGGAAGAGGTCATCTTCCAAACCAGGCATGGCGTCTAACAAATCTGGGTACTGGCCGAAGCCAAATTCTTCGTCTAATGACATAATTATTCCCAATGAAAACGTGAATTGGAGATTGAAGACTGGAGATTGGCGATTGGAGATTAAATCTCTAATCTCCGCTCTCTAACCTCTGATGAGACAGTGGCTGTGCCTTGTTCAGCAGGTGGGATTGTAGACTTTCCCACTGATTTAGCAAATCGCCCACAACGACTATGGAGCCGGTGACGCAGATAAGATCGCCAGGCTGGGCCTGCTGCCAGATGGTGGTGAGGGCGGTGTGCATGTCGGGAACGGCCGTAACCGCAAACCCCAACTCAGCTCCCATCCCGGCCAATTCTTCTGGCGTGGCGCTGCGCGGGTGGCTGGCGGTGGTCATCGTGGTGTGGTGGGCCAGCGGCAGCAGGTCGGCCAGCATGTGGGGCACATCTTTGTCGGCCGGTGCGCCGAAGATGAGCCACAGACGGCGGTAGGTGAAGCTGTGCTGCAGCGCCTCGCGCAGCTTGTGCACGGCATCGGGATTGTGGGCGCAGTCCACCAACAGCATGGGCGTCCGGTCGCTGCCAGGATGAATGATGTCCAGGCGGCCAGGCCACCTGACGCTGGCCAGACCGGCCTGCAAAACGGGCAGCGTCAGCCGGGGGAAGTGGGGCTGGACGTGCTGCAAGGCCGCCAGGGCCAGGGTGGCGTTTTCCAGCTGGTGGTCGCCGCCCAGGGGCAGTTCAAACTGAGTGCCGGGCGGGATGAGTTCGGGGGCCGGGTTGTGCTCGATGATGAGCTGCTGCCGGGTGGGCTGGTGGAAAACGGCCCACGTTGAGCCTGGCGAATCGCCGCCGTGATACAGCCAATCCTGCCCCACCGTCGTAAGCTGGCAGCCGCGTTCCTGAGCAATCTCTTCCAGTTTGGCCTGGGCGTCTGGCTCCTGGTGGGCGGTAATGACCGGGATGCCGGGCTTGATGATGCCCCCTTTTTCGTAAGCGATCTCGCTGAGGGTGTTGCCCAGCAGCTCGGTGTGGTCCAAACTCAGCCGGGTGATGACGGAGACAAGCGGGGTGATGACGTTGGTGGCATCCAATCGCCCGCCGAGGCCCACTTCGACCACGGCGACGTCCACGCCCACTTCGGCAAAGTGCAAAAAGGCGATGGCGGTGAGAATCTCGAACCAGGTGATGTCGGGGAACTGGGCTTCCACGGCGCGGATTTGGTTGATGTGGTGCACGAATTGGGGTTGGGAGATACGGCCGTCCACATCATCTGGTGTTAAAATACGAATCCGCTCGCGGAAGTCTTGCAGGTGGGGCGAGGTGTAGAGGCCGACGGTGTACCCGGCGGCGCGCAGTGCGTAGGCGCAGATGGCGGCGGTGGAGCCTTTGCCTTTGGTTCCGGCAATGTGCAGGCTGGGATAGCGTGTGTAGGGCGTGCCCAGGGCCTCCAGCAGACGGCGCGGCCGGGTATGGTCCAGCTTATTGGCCATGTAGCGATCCTGCTTTTTGGCCTCAAAGTTGATAAAACTATAGAGATAGTCCAACGCGTCTTCGTATGCTTGAAAATCGGCGTTGATGTGCGGTTGTTGAATAGGGTCAGTCGCCAATTGATTCATATGGGGGCGATTGTAACCAATTGTGAAGTTTGATGGAAGATACGAAAAACAAAATCCGCAGATTACACAGATTTTTAATCTGCGTTCATCTGCGTAATTTGTGGATAAATAGCAGGAGTTTGTGATGGAATTTGTCATTGTGCTGCATGAAGGGCTGTCTAACATGTCCTGGATGTTTTTTCTGGCGCTTGGGCTGTGGGGTCTGGTGCGGGCGTTTCGCGTGCTGCCGGTGGATGGCAGCTATTTGGGGGCGGTGGCGATTGGGCAGGGGTTGTTGTGGGTACAGAGTGTGATGGGGGTGATTTTGTGGATCAGCGGCCGTTTGGTCGCCCTCTCCCGGCCTGAAGTACACATTCTTTATGGGGCGTTTGTGATTATTTTTCTGCCCTTCATCTACTTCACTGCCCTGCGGGGCGATGATTCCAACCGGGGGCAGTGGGTGCTGGCCTTTAGCAACCTGTTTATGTTTGGGGTGGTGCTGCGCTTTCCCCAGCTGTAAAAACGGTGCAATCCTCTTTGCGATTGCGGTGGCAGACAGGTTTAGGTTTGGTACCAATAGCCTTCGATGCGGTACAGACCTTGCTCGATACGCTCGATTTTGAGGCGCAGGTGGCGGCCGGGGGCAATTTCCTGGTCGGTGGTGAGGCTGGGGTCGATGACGGCCGTATCAAACACATCCTCCAAACCGTCCGCCCGCGCTTGAAGATGGCATTCCATGGAATCATCCAGAAAGCCCGGCGTGTACAAATAATATTCCCCCTCAAGTTCCACATCGGGCTGGATAGCCATCACTTCGCGGCACTGCTCAAGCTGCGCCGCGTTGAGCGTGGTGGTTTCCACCGGTGTTTCTTCAGCGGTGAAGGAGGAAAAGCCAGCGAAGCCAAAAACGACAAACAAGATGACGACGGCTCCGCACAGCAGTACCAGGCAGCCCCCAGTGACAAGAGCTACGATCAAGACCTTATTGCTTTGACTTTCTTTATTCATAGATTTTTGCCTCCATAGTGCAGAGAAATTGGCCGCGGTTTTCGCGGATTATCGCAGAAATTGGCTTAATCCGCGAAATCCGTGGTTGCTTGTTGGTGCAGGGGTGAAAAGTAAACCCATAGAACAGAGAGCAATAATCCGGTG
>CAUJGI010000038.1 GCA_963169155.1 Chloroflexota bacterium | reverse complement strand
GGGTGTTTACCCGATGTAAAACTTAAACTACAAAGAGATTGACTCACTCTAAAAATAGAAAATCATATGTTGACGGTTACTAAATACGGCACGTGTTCAAAAAGCTAACAACTGCGTGCCGCTTCAATAGGAAAGCGTAGCAAACTACCAATAGGAAAGACTATCAATCGGTTGTCGCTGCAAAGGAAATGCTTCTTGTGAGGCAGCGACCCTTTTTTGGTAAGATTTCAGACTAGTCTACAAGTCATTCAAATTGATTAAATTGTTTAGGACGTAACACCGCAACATTTTTCATTAACTGGTAATCTCGGCAGCCACTTTTTAGAAACAGTATTACCCGTTGCAACACTCGATATCCAGAGTTATTAAGCAAACCGCACAAAGTGATGAAAGGGATCTTCAGAGTTTTGGAGGCATCTGTAACAGCGGCCAATACCTCTGGTTATGCCTCCGTCGTGCACAAACGCCAGTGAGGAGCTGCATTATATGCTTCTCCCCAAACATAAGGACACAAAATGCCAAATCACACCCTTAAAACACCAACCGGGATTCGAGGCTTGGACGAAGTGCTCAATGGAGGTGTTCCCTCAGGTGGGTTAACGCTGTTTAGCGGCGGCCCGGGAACGGGCAAAACGTTGTTTGGTCTGGAATTTATTGTTCGTGGGGCGTTGAACGGCCGTCCCGGCATCTTGCTCACGTTTGAAGAACGGGAACAGGCGCTGCACCATTACGCCAATATGTTCGGCTGGGATACCGTTTCCCTGGAGAAACAAGGTCGCCTGGCCCTGATCGGTGCGCGGTTCGACCCAGACGCCATCCTGTCTGGTGACTTTGACCTGGGCAGCATTTTGGCTATTCTGCGCCATAAAACGAGCGAAATGCAGTCCAAACAAATTGTGATTGATGCCCCAGACGTTTTTTTGCGCCTGCTGGATAATCGGAGTAAAGAGCGCACGGAACTTTACCGGCTGCAGAACTGGCTGCGCGATAATAACCAAACGGCCGTTATGACGGTTAAAGTGCATGAAGACGACCTGTCTAACTCCTACCGCGAATTTTTGGATTACATGGCCGACTGCGTGATTCAACTGGACGAACGGGTGAGTGAACAGGTTACCACACGGCGAATCCGGGTGGTGAAGTATCGTGGCTCGGTACACGGCCGTAATGAATACCCCTTTGCCCTCACCAACCAGGGCGTCTGGATCATTCCCATCACCGCCACCAACCTCAGACATACCGCCCTGGGAGAGCCTGTTTCCAGCGGCGTATCCGGGCTGGACGTGCTGTTGGGGGGCGGCTATCGTCGCGGCTCGTGTACGCTGATTGCCGGCACTTCGGGCACAGGCAAAACCACCTTTGCCGCGTCCTTCACCCGCAACGCCACGGCCAACGGCGAACGTGTCTTCTACCTGAACTTTGAGGAATCGGTAGATGCCATGCTCTCCTGTATGCTCAGCCCAGGGATAGACCTGCGCCCGGCGCTGGACTCGGGCAAACTGAATTTTGTATCGGCCATGCCGGAATCACAGGGTATCGAAGAACATCTTATCCAGGCATTCACAATCATTGAGCAGTTCCGCCCCAGCCTGATCGTCGTCGATGCCATTTCCGCCTGTCGGCGGATGGGTTCGGAGCACGCCGCTTTCGACTATTTGCTTCGTTTGGTTGACCATTGCAAAGATCTGGGCATTACGAGCGTCCTCACCAACCTCACCTCCAACGCCCGCGAAACCCTGGAAATCACCGGCATGGATCTCTCGTCGATGATTGATACCGTCATCATTTTGCGCAACGCCGAGCAAAATGGTAAGTACATCCGCGAACTGGCCATCTTAAAATCGCGGGGACAATCTCACTCAAACAAAGTCCATGAGTTTTCTCTATCGGCCCAGGGCGTCCAGGTAATCGGCGTAAACGCGGGGGCCAAGAATGGTAAATAGCGAATTCTCCAGTATAAAACAGTCCATAAACTACATCTTGCGGCTCTTTATTTCCGACAATGCGGTGAATTCACGCATCGCCCGTGAGAATCTAAACAACTTCCTGGCCGAATTTCCGGAACACAGCTTTCAAATTGAGGTCATAGACCTGTACCTTCAGCCGGAGATGGCATTACAAAATGGTATTTTTATCACGCCCACGCTGCAAATTTTGGCGCCGCAACCAGGCGGCATCATTTATGGCAACCTGAGTGATCGCAACGCATTAGAGCGTATTTTGCAAATTGGATAATAGCGCCCGCCACCAAATAAGCTCCTCCGATATGGTGACGCTGCATAAGAAGATGCTCCATGACCACAGCAAAACCATCTTACGAAGAATTGGAACAGCGATGCTTAGCGGCCGAAGGACAGTTGGCGGCCATTCGAGCCGGGCAGGCTGACGCGATTTTAGGCGAAAAGGGGCTGTTGGTCCTGCGCCTGGCGGAAGCCGAAGAAAAGGCCCGGTACATCAAAAACGTGCTGTTAACCACGCGCAAAGTTAGCCACCTGATTGCTCAGGAAAGCCAGCCGGAACGTTTAATTGCCACTGCCTGTGCCGCTCTCACGGAGATGGAGGGGTATGAGACGGCGTGGATTGCGCTGTATGCGCCAGCAACCTACCGGGTAACGGCCGTAGCCGCGGCCGGTTTTGCGGTAAATGACACCGTCCAACAAATCCTGCGAGACGAACAAAACCCACCTTTCTGTTTGGCGCGCACCCAGGAGCAGAACCTTGTGGTTCTGGAAAACCCGGTCATCGATTGTGCCGTCTGCCCCTTGGCCATTTACAACAACGGCCGTGCCGCCCTGGCCCACAGCCTATCCTTTGACAATCAGCTTTATGGTACCTTGTTGGTCTATACCCCCTTACAGTTTGCCGCCGATGCCGAAGCGCAGAGCCTTTTTGGAGGATTAGCCAACGAACTGGCCTTTGCCCTGCACAAAATGGCGCTGGAAGCACGCCGCCAGGCTACCGAACAAGAATTGAAAGAGACCCTGGAAGCCCTGCAAACAAGTGAACTCAAGTTACGCACGCTTTTCAACCTTTTGCCGGTTGGCGTGTCGGTTGTGGACGAGGCTCACCGGGTACAAGAATCCAATCCAACGCTGGAGAAAATCCTGGCGCTGCCCCACCAGGCAGTGACTACAGCGGCCGACATGCCGCTGCGTTTCGTGCGTATTGATGGGACGCCCTTGCCGTTGGAGGAGTTCCCCACGAACGTAGCCTGGCGCGAACAACACAGCATCGAAAACGTTGAGGTGGGCATTGTTGGCCCAAGTGGCGAGACTATTTGGGTAAACGTGTGCGCCACCCCTGTTGCGTTTTCCGACTGGCGGGTTTTGACGACGGTAAGTGACATCACGCAGCGCAAGCAAGCAGAAGCGGAGCGGGAAGCGCTGCGAGCCCAGCTGATCCAAGTGCAAAAGATGGAATCCATTGGCCGGTTGGCTGGCGGTGTGGCCCACGATTTTAACAATATGCTGAGCGTGATTATGGGCAATACCGAGGTGGCGTTAGAGCGGGTATCGCCGGGCGAAGCAATTTGGGGCGACCTGCAAGAGATTCACAAAGCCGCCCAGCGTTCGGCCAATCTGACACGCCAGCTGTTGGCCTTTGCGCGGAAACAGGTGATTACGCCGCGGGTGCTGGACTTAAATGAGTCGATTGAGCAAATGCTGAAGATGCTGCAACGTCTGATTGGTGCCGATATTCACCTGGTTTGCCTACCGGGAACGGCCGTATGCCCAGTAAACATTGATCCCTCGCAAATTGACCAGATCTTAATCAACCTGTGCCTGAACGCCCGCGACGCCATCACCGGACCGGGCCACATCATCATCGAGACGGCCAACGTTGTCATCACGCCGGAGCAAGGCACGGGCTATACCGACTTGCTTCCCGGCGAGTTTGTTCGGCTTACCGTCAGCGATGATGGGTGCGGCATGAGCCCTGAGGTGATGAACAACTTGTTTGAGCCGTTTTTCACGACCAAAGAGATAGGCCAGGGCACCGGTTTAGGGCTGGCTACGGTGTATGGCATCGTCCGGCAAAACGATGGGTTTATCCGGGTAGTCAGCCAACCCAATCAGGGATCGGAATTTCAGATTTACCTGCCCCGGCACATCGGGCAACCGGAACTTTCGCCCCAGGCGGCCCCACTGATGCCCGCTGCCCTCGGCCAGGAAACCATTCTGTTGGCCGAGGATGAACCAGCGATGTTGGAAATTTTGGAGACGATTCTGGAAAGCCAGGGATACAAGGTGCTGGCCGCCCTATCGCCCCACGTAGCGCTGCAAATAGCGCGTGAGTATGGGGGCAAGATTGACCTGCTAATTACCGACGTGATGATGCCCGAGATGAACGGCCGTGAGCTGGCGAAACATCTGATTGACCTCTACCCACACTTTATGGTTTTGTTTATGTCCGGGTACACGGCCGATATCCTCACCAATGAAGGGCCGCTGAACGATAAAATCCACTTTATCCAGAAACCTTTTTCGGTCAACGACCTGGCCAACAAGGTGCAGGCAGTGCTGAGTGCGCGGCGGTAAGGCACAAACCACTAACAAGCCATTCCTACCCAGGCCAGAAGCTGGGTAAAAACAGGAATGGCACGGATATACAAATGGATCAAAAACAATTCGCGTTATTTCTCAATTCGTTCGATTTGTGGTGTGCTTTTATCTCCGGTATTCGCTTGCCCGGGACGAGTTTGCTATAATTCCGGCGTTGTGAACGAGGTGAACGTTATAAATCCAGAAGAAATCCAGCGAAAGCAGGATGAGCAGTGGATGCAGGTAGCGCTGGAGCAGGCGGCGAAAGCAGCGGAACTGGGTGAAGTGCCGGTTGGCGCGGTGGCGGTGTTAGACGGCCGTATCTTTGGCCAGGGGTACAACCGCAAGGAAAGCGACCAGGACCCAACCGCCCATGCCGAGATGATTGCGCTAAAGGAAACGGCCGTGGCGGTGCAAAACTGGCGGCTGCTCGGCGTGACGCTCTACTGCACCTTGGAACCCTGCCCGATGTGTGCCGGAGCAATGATCCAGGCCAGGCTGCCGCGCCTGGTCTACGGCGCGAAAGATGTACGGTTTGGCGCGCACGGTTCCATTGTCAACGTGCTGGATGAAACCCGCTTTAACCATCGTGTCAGCGTCACCAGCGGCGTGCTGGAAGCGGAAGCGGCAGAGTTGCTGCAGCAGTTCTTTCAAATGCTCAGAACCGGTAAGCGGTAATCCGTTATCGGTAATTGGTTTACTGATTACCGAATACCGCTTACTGATCACCGAAAACGGAGAGGTGCCAGAGTGGACGATTGGGGTGCTCTCGAAAAGCACTGTGGCCTTTGGTCACCGTGGGTTCGAATCCCACCCTCTCCGCCTAAAAAAAGACACCCCATATGGATGTCTTTTTAAAGTGCTCCCTACTTGATCGGGAATCGGGTTTCACGGTTAACGATGGGCAAGAAGACCTGATCCGGATCTACAATAACGATGCCGGTGGCGACGTTGTCAGATTCGTTCGATTCCGCGACCGCACTGGCGCTGTCCACCTTTACCCAAAATCGGTTAACCTGATCAGGCACGAGTCCGTTCCACGTTACGGAAACCTCTTGTCCATCGATGGCACAACCAGACAGGTTAGCTGGCACCACAACCTGACCAATAAGGTTCGTTAAGCCAGAATTGGAATAGAAACTCACCGTAAAGGAAGCGCCAGCCGGAACAGCTCCATTGTTACGAACTTCCGCGGAAATCACGGCGCTGGTTGTGTTGGAAACGGCCGTATTGCTCACATCTGACGGAATAAG
>CAUJGI010000037.1 GCA_963169155.1 Chloroflexota bacterium | reverse complement strand
GGCATGGACATTGTGCGTAAGAACGTCGAAGATTTACAGGGCATGTTGGAAGTCTGCTTTGAGCCGGGCCAGGGCACCACCTATTCCATGACGCTCCCCCTCACTCTGGCCAGTTCTCATGGACTGCTGGTGCAGGCCGGTGGGCAGCTTTTTGCTTTGCCCCTCACCAACATCGAGCGCATGGTCCAGGTAGAACGGCGAGAAATCAATACCCTGGTTGGCAAAAGCGCCATTGTGGACAATGGCAAACCGCTGGCGATTGCCTGGCTGGAAGATGTGCTTCAGCTGCCTTCCACCACTGTCGAGGAAAAGGAAACAGACCGGCTAACCATCGTCATCATCAACTTCGCCGAAAAACGACTGGGCCTGGTGGTAAACAGTCTGGAAGGCGAGCAGGAAATCGTCATGAAGAACCTGGGCCGTCAGTTGGTTAAGGTAGGCGGTATTGCCGGAGCAACTGTGTTGGGATCGGGCCAGGTTGTGTTGGTGCTAAACGCCGCCGACATTTTGAAGTTGGCTACGGGGGCAACGGTGCGGCAGGTGTATACGGCCGTTTCCACCGAAAAATCTGCCGAAGTCGTCCAGACCATTCTCGTTGTTGATGACTCGATCACCACCCGAACCTTGGAGAAAAACATCCTGGAAGCGGCCGGATACCGGGTGCGGCTGGCCACCGATGGTGAAGAAGCATTCAACCTGCTGCTCACCGAAATGCTGCCCAACCTGATAATCTCCGATGTTGAAATGCCCCGGCTCGATGGTTTTGGCCTGGGCCAACGCGTAAAACAAGATAAACGATTCAGCAATATTCCCTTTATCCTGGTCACTTCGCTGGATTCACCCGCATCTAAAGCGCGCGGAATTGAAATTGGTGCCGATGCCTACATCGTTAAAAGCAGCTTTGATCAGCTTGATTTACTGCAAACCATTAAACAATTGATACTGTAAGTTGCGTAATTGGCAGAAAGTTCTTCAAAATAAACTAGCGTGGAATCTGCCAATTACTTGAGATAACCGCACGTAGTTTTCAAAAATAAGGATGCGTTTACAAATTACATGAGATAAGAACACGCATCCGCCAGGTTTGCCCGTTTACGGAAACCCAAAGTTAAAACGAGCAACCCCAAAGTCAACGCACATTCGGTGCGGTTCGCGTAAGTAATCGGCAAATTTGACGTCCGTCTTTTTGAAAAACTTTCTGCCAATTACATACATAGAAATAGGACAGAAAAATAATGGAAAAGACAAAAATATTGGTGGTTGATGACAGCCCGACTATCGTGGAAACGCTGGCCAAGGTATTGCAACCCCAAGGCTACGAAGTTCACAAAGCCCTTAACGGCAAAGATGCCCTTGTCAAGGCCCGGCAAATCATGCCCGACCTCATTCTTTTAGACATCGTGATGCCCGATATGAACGGCTACAAAGTATGCCAACGGCTTAAGGCCAATCCAGATACGGCCGATATTGGCGTCATCATGCTTTCGGCCAAAGGCAATATCGATGGCGACGTGAGCGGCCATTCCCTGATTAACGGCGTCAATGACCGGGAAATGGCGTATAAAGTGGGCGCAGACGGCTTTTTGCACAAGTCGGTTTCACCAGAAGAGTTGATGAAGAGCATTAAGAGCCTGCTCTGGCTTGGCACAAAGAACAAAAACTAATTCCTGCTACCGCTTCAGCAAACAAAAAGGACTTGGGCCATCGGCGGGACGTCACACCACCAATGGCCCAAGTCCTATTTTTTATCCCACCATGTCTGGCAGGGCTTCTATTGTGACCTAATCGAATGAATATTGCTTGCCGCTACGGCCGTAATCCAACGAATAAGAACTCAACACGCGCATGTAGTTGGCTCGCTCAAACGCCGCCGGTTCCGCACAGTTGATCTGGCTCAAGCTGCCACGCAGTTGGTCCAGAGATTCGTACTCGTTCTCTTCCAGCCACTGGGCCACGCCATCGCGTAAAACGCCAAGACGCCCGACCCCGTTACGCAGCAGTTCAGACGCAACCATCGTCACCGATGCGCCAGCCGCAATGCCTTTCAGAACATCAGTCACACTGTGAACGCCAGAGGTGAGTGCAAGATCGGCCTGGATACGGCCGTATAAAATCGCAATCCAGCGCAAAGGCAGGCGCATCTCGGTCGAGCTGCTTAGCACCAGGTTCGGCACCACCGCCAGATTTTCCAGGTCCAGGTCCGGTTGGTAAAAACGATTGAACAGCACCAGCCCGTTCGCCCCCGTTTCCACCAGCCGCTTGGCCATGTTGCCCATCGCGCTAAAGTACGGACTCAACTTCATCGCCACCGGGATAGACACCACCGACTTCACCTGAGCCAGAGCATCCAGGTACAGCGCCTCAACCTCGGTGCTAGATTCCTCCAGATTCGTCGGCAGGTAATAAATGTTTAATTCCAGCGCATCGGCACCCGCCTGCTCAATGTCACGTGCATAGCGAATCCACCACCCCGTAGAGACGCCGTTTAAGCTGGCAATCACCGGGATCGACAACGCTTCCTTGGCCCGGCGAATGTGGTTTACATACACATCTGGGCCATATTGATATTCCGGCGCTTCGGGGAAATAATCCAACGCCTCGGCAAAACTCTCCGTTCCTTGCAGCAAATGCTCATTCAGCGTATGGCTTTCCTGCAGAATTTGCTCTTCAAACAGCGAGTACAACACAACCGCGCCAGCCCCGGCATCTTCCATCTGCCGCAGGCCATCCAGCGTGCGTGATAGCGGCGACGAAGACGGCACCAACGGACTTTTTAGCTCCAGACCTAAATAGTTTGTCTTTAAATTCATATTTGCCTCCTGTGAAGCCTAGCCACAGATGAGGCAGATTTCGCAGACAATCTCATTTTGTGCCATCTGCGAAATCTGCACCAAACCTGGGTGTGATTGGGCTACACCATGAAATTATCTCAAAATCACTCAGAACTGCCGTTGGGGCCAGCTAACCGCTTAATCGTTACCCAACGATCTTCCACATCTTTCTTGGCCAGTTCCAGGAGCCGTTCGGCCGCCTGGGGGTTGCTTTGCTGCAAGATGCGGTACCGGCCTTCGCGGTAGATGTAGCTCTCCAGCGACTGCGTCGGCGGACGGCTGTCCAGGGTAAACGGATTTTGTTCCGCTCCGACCAGATCCGGGTTGAAGCGGTAGAGTGGCCAATGCCCACTGCCAACGGCCGCGGCCTGCTGCTCCAGGCCAAACTTCATGTCGTAGCCATGAGCAATGCAGTGGCTGTACGCGATGATAAGCGACGGCCCATCGTACGCTTCGGCCTCCTGGAAGGCACGCACCGTTTGCGCGTCTTTGGCGCCAAAGGCGATGCGCGCCACATAGATGTTGCCATAGCTGATGGCCAGCAGCCCCAAGTCCTTCTTAGGCATCGGCTTACCAGCGGCGGCAAACTTGGCCACCGCGCCACGCGGCGTAGCTTTGGACATTTGCCCGCCTGTGTTGGAATAAACTTCGGTATCCAGCACCAGCACGTTGACATTGCGCCCGGAGGCCAGCACATGGTCCAGGCCACCAAAACCGATGTCGTAAGCCCAACCATCACCGCCGACAATCCAGACGCTCTTTTTCACCAGAACATCGGCCATGCTGAGCAGGTTAGCCAATCGGCCCTGGAAGTTACCCACACCGTGTTCCTTGCCAGACAACAGGCTCTTGATCCGCACTTTCAAATCTTCCACCCGGGCGCGCTGCGCCTGAATGTCGGCTTCGGTCATCTGGTCGACGTAAAGGATGCTGTCTACCAGTACCGTGCCCAACACGTCACGCAAGTCGCGCAGGATGTTGGTAGCGGCTTCCAGCCGCTGGTCCAGGGCTACGCGCATACCCATACCGAATTCGGCGTTGTCTTCAAAGAGCGAGTTGGACCAGGCAGGGCCACGGCCGTCTTCGTTCTGAGACCAGGGTGTGGTAGGCAGGTTACCCCCGTAGATGGAGGAACAACCTGTGGCGTTGGCAATCAGCGCCCGGTCACCAAAGAGACGGCTGAGCAGGCTCAGGTAAGGTGTTTCGCCACAGCCCGCACACGCCCCGGAGAACTCAAACAGCGGGTCGAGCAGCTGGTTGTATTTCACCTGGTTCAGCGGAATGCTGGTGCGATCCACGCTGGGCAGGTTGAGGAAGAATTCCCAATTTTCCTTCTCTGGCTGGCGCAGTTCCGCTTGCGACGCCATGTTGATCGCTTTGAACTTCGGCTGCCGCTTATTTTTTACCGGGCAAACCTCTACACAAAGGGTGCAACCGGTGCAATCTTCGGGGGCTACCTGGAGCGTGAAGGCCTGGCCTTTGAACTCCTTGTAGCGCGCCTCGGTTGATTTGAAGGTCGCCGGGGCATTTTCCAACAGAGCCGGATCATACACCTTCATGCGAATGACGGAATGCGGGCAAACAAAGGCACATTTGCCACACTGGATACAAATTTCTGGGTCCCACACCGGGATTTCGGTGGCGATGTTGCGTTTTTCCCACTTGGTGGTGCCGGTGGGATAGGTTCCATCGTTAGGCATTAAACTTACAGGAAGATGATCACCTAGTTGATCACCTACACCTTCAATAATTCTGGCAGTAAGAGATTGGATGAACTCTGGCGCGTATTCAGGAACAATAGGCGCACGTTCAAAATCACTCGTCACTTCGGCCGGAACCTGAACCTGGTAGAGGTGAGCCAACGTGGCGTCTACGGCCGCATTGTTCTGCTCCACAACCGCCTCACCCCGCTTGCCGTACGTCTTCTCGATGGCCGTTTTAATGGCCGCAATCGCCTCATCCGTGGGCAAAACGCCGCTCAGGGCAAAGAAGCAGGTCTGCATGATGGTGTTGATACGGCGGCCCATGTTGGTTTCTTTGGCCACCTGGTACCCATCCACCACGTAAACCTTGAGCTGTTTATCGATAATCGCCTGCTGCGCGCTGCCGGGCAGCTTGTCCCACACTTCTTCCGGTCCGTAGGGACTGTTCAGCAGGAACGTAGCCCCAGGCGCGGCCAGACGAAGCACATCGTACCGCTCCAGAAAGTTAAACTGGTGCACGCCCACAAAGCTGGCCATCTCGATGAGATACGGCGCGCGGATGGGCTTCTTGCCAAAGCGCAAGTGCGAAACCGTCACCGAACCGGCTTTTTTGGAGTCGTACACAAAGTAGGCCTGGGCGTGATTGGGCGTATCCTCGCCAATAATTTTGATGGAGTTTTTGTTGGCGCCCACCGTACCGTCGGAGCCAAGGCCATAGAAAACGGCGCGGACAACGCCGCTCTCTTCAATGTCGAAGTTTTTGTCCCACGCCAGGCTGGTGTGGGTGACATCATCGTTGATACCCACCGTGAAATGGTTTTTCGGATGGGGTTTCGCCAGCTCGTCGAAGACGGCTTTAACCATGCTGGGGGTGAACTCTTTAGAAGAAAGGCCGTAGCGCCCGCCAATGATGCGCGGCATCACGGCAAACGGAGCAGTTCCTTCAGCCACGGCGTCCACAACGGCCGAAATCACATCAAGGTACATCGGATCGCCAGAAGCGCCGGGTTCTTTCGTGCGGTCTAAAGCCGCAATCGCTTTCACCGTGGGCGGCAGCGCCTGCACAAAAGAAGCAATGTCAAACGGCCGATACAAACGAACCTTCACCACACCCACTTTTTCACCCTGGTTAGCCAGGTATTCGGCGGTGGTTTCGGCCGTTTCCGCGCCAGAACCCATGATCACAATCACACGCTCGGCATCTGGAGCACCCACATACTCAAACAGCCGGTATTGGCGGCCAGTGAGTTCAGCGAATTTATCCAAGGTGGACTGCACAATGCCAGGGCAGGCGTTGTAGAAGGGATTTACGCTTTCGCGGGCCTGGAAATACACGTCGGGATTTTGCGCAGTGCCCCGCATGACCGGGCTGTCTGGGGTCAGGCCACGGGCCCGGTGCGCCCGCACCAGCTCATCGTTAATCATGGCCCGCAAAACGTCATCGCTCAACGGCTCGATCTTGTTGATTTCGTGGGAAGTGCGGAAGCCGTCGAAGAAGTGCAGGAACGGCACGCGTGCCTCCAGCGTTGCGGCGGAAGAAATCAGAGCAAAGTCCATCACCTCTTGCACCGAGTTGGCGGCTAACATTGCAAAGCCTGTGCCGCGCGCCGCCAGCACGTCCGAATGGTCGCCAAAAATGGAGAGCCCCTGCGCGGCCAACGAACGAGCCGCAATGTGGAAGACAGTGGCGGTGAGTTCACCAGCAATCTTGTACATGTTGGGGATCATCAGCAGCAGGCCCTGGGAAGCGGTAAAAGTGGTGGTAAGGGCGCCGGCTTGCAGCGCGCCGTGTACAGCACCGGCAGCGCCGCCTTCGGCCTGCATTTCTACAACCAAGGGGGTAGAGCCCCAAATATTGAGCTTGCCTTCGGCCGACCATTGGTCGGCCCATTCTCCCATAGGCGAGGAAGGGGTAATGGGGTAGATGGCAATAACTTCGTTGATCTTATGGGCGACTTTGGCAGCCGCCTCGTTGCCATCAATGGTTATCATCTGTTCGGTCATCTCGGTTCTCCTTACGTTCTTGTGAAAACGGAAGCGATATTGCTGTTTGGAGTAATCTTCTGTGGTCTGAAAGCGGCCCCAAGGGCGGGTGTGATTACCGTTCAAAGTATCCTGAAAAGATGGGTAGCTCTGTAGTGACAAACGGCCGTTATGACGTTGCAGAATGTCATCACGGTGATGGGGCAGGAGTTTCCAATGGAATTTCATGCTTAATCGTCCAGCAAACACCCGCAGCAACGTAATAATAGTGAATCTGTCTTAGCGCGTGGCTTATAGGGTAGGCAATGGCTTTTTGTTCGGTAACCACTGCACTTTTCCGGGCTATATAGTTCCATCAACAGGGACAAAAAAAACCAACGTCCTCAAACGCTGGTTTTTGTGATAACAGACTTTATTCGTCTAAGGTTACTTTCTGGAAAATGGCAAATACACCTTTTGATCCAAGCCATAAAACTGCTGTAACCTGGTTACTCCTTGATCACCACCACTAAACCAAATTTCATTCCTTGCTTCGTTTATAGCCAAATAGCTTATTGAATCGCTGAGCAAGCCGTTACTACTATTGTAATTATGCCACTCACCTTGACTAAATCTTGCCAACCCAATCGATGTATTACTATTGTTTCCACTAACCCACACATCTCCGTTAGCGTCTACAACCAATCCAGTCGTATAAATTATAGGGGCACCTATTGTTATTGGAAATGCATCCCAGTTCACCCCGGTAAAATGGTTTATACCTGTACCAGCAGCAACCCACGGGTTACCAGCACTATCAAAGTCGATGGCGCTTACCTCATTACTTGTTAAACCATCAGTTGTGTTGTAATGCATCCAACTCAGACCATCAAAATGCGAGATGCCAGCGTTGCCATATGCGATCCAGACATTACTTCCATTTGCATCAACTATACTGACCCTATTGTCAATTAAACCATCTACAGTTGTATAGGTTGTCCAGGAAGCTCCATCATACTTGGAAAGTCCATTGAAGGTACCGAACCACATGTTTCCCGCCCCATCTTGGGCAATGGAATAAACTAAACTATTAGGAAGTCCATTAGCTGTTGTAATTAAGCTCCAAGTGGTACCATCAAACTTGTTTACACCGACTGAAACTGAATCAAATATCGAAACAGACATCCATACGTTACCAGAAAGATCGATAAAAATCTCCCTTACATTATCTCCCGCTAACCCATTCGCTCGTGTATACAATTTCCATGTTCCCCCATCATAATGAACAACACCAACGCGAGCCACCGAGAGCCACACATCGCCGTTAGGAGCTATCGCCATATTTGGCGACCCTAAAAGGGGCGGAACTGGTAAGCCCGATAGATAAACTTTCCATTTTGTTCCTTCATGGGTAAACAAGTAATTATTTGATATAAACCATAGTTGACCACTTTCATCAGCTCTGGCTTTTGTGACGTAGGTAAAATCTAACCCTACGTTTTGCCTTATATCCGTTTGCGACCAATTACTACCAGTAAACTTGGCAATCCCCCCAGATTGGCTATCGGAGAAAGCAGCCCATACACTTCCAGAGGCATCAAAATCCAGGCTTTGTGCATAGTCGCTAACCAGACCATTTGCGGTTGTGAAGCGTGTCCACGTGTTGCCACTCATTCGGCCAATGCTGCCACTGAAGCTAAAATCAAACGCAAACCAGATATCGCCATTGGGGGCGACCCGAATATCTCGAACGCTACCACCTGGACCGGTGGCCGGGTCTCCATACAAGGTCCAAGTGATCCCATTCAACTTGTATGAGCCAGAATCATAGGTACCTACCCAGATGTTTTGATTTTTATCGAAGGCAACGGCCGTAATTCGTGCTGATGGTCCACCAATTGGCAGACTAAAAAAACTGCTTCCGTTATACCCTACAACCCCTGACCCCGTCCCAAGATAAAGGCTCCCATTGGGATGCACTGAAATAGTGGTTATAAAATTGTTTGGCAAGCCATTCGATGTATTAAATGTTGTCCAGGAGGAACCATTGAATTTACTAAGGCCACCTGTTTGAGTGCCAAACCATTTATTTCCTGACAGATCAATAGCTACTGACCAGACCCTATTATCAGGTAATCCATCAGCTGTAGTGTAGGTAACAAAGGTGCCATCATGGCGATTCCAGCGAACAACACCCTTCATTGTTGCGGCCCAAACGTAATCACCTTCGAAGGCCAAATCCATAATTGCACCTGGCGGAGTAAAATTGCGAAAGATATAGACCGGATCCGTAGCAGAAACCATAGCATTAACATCACTATGCTGCTGACTAATCTTTACTCCCGAAGCAACCACCAATAGGACAAAAAAGAATAACACGAGCAATTTTTGACTTTTTAACATCCCACCACCGCAAATCCTTTTTGAAAATCATTCATTGGGTTTTTGGCACAAGCACTACCAGCTAACAAATTTTATCTACTTTTTGACAACACAGGCAACTCAAATTGCTTAGACCAGCGGATGAAAAGGGTCATCACGGGAACAAGATTTTTGCCAGTTGTACGATCAATCAGCCCGGATAGTGTGTGGATTTGGGACGTTTGGAACCAGGCAGTTTGGTGAACACATGAAACGTCAAAATACTTCGTGTTATTTGCGCAAAACCAACCTCTAACCCTCACTTCCCTCACCCATACCGCCGCCGAATATTCGGCACCAGGTATTCTTCAAAGGCGCGGGAGACGTCGTAGGCGGGCTGCCAGCCCCAATCCTGACGCGCCAGCTTGTCGTTCAGCCCGGCGGGCCAGCTGTCCACAATGCCCTGACGGTTCAAATCTGGCTCAAACGTGATCTGCGCCTGCGGGAACGTGCGCCGCACCTCCGTATAAAATTCTTCGGCCGAGAGGCTGAAGCTGGTCACGTTGTACACCGTCCGGCTCAAAGAGCCTAGAGGTGCCTGCCATAACTGAAGCAGCGAGGTAATCGCATCGGGCATGGTCATAAAAGGAATGGTGCTGTCTTCGCGGACAAAGCAAGGGTAAGCCTCGCCTTTGGCGGCGGCGTGCAGCATCTCTGGACCGTAATCGCTGGTGCCGCCGGAAGGCACCGTAAAGGCGCTGATCAGCCCCGGAAAGCGCAGGCTGCGGAAATCAAGCATCACCGGGGTGGTTTCGGCCAGCTGCTGGTAGTTGTGGCTGTAATAGCTGCCCAGCTGCTCGCAATACAGCTTATTGCAGCCATACATAGTGGTGGGGTTGTTCCAATCCCATTCGCGCACGTGAAAATCGCGCTGCTTGGTGACCAAATCGGGCAGGCCATAGACGGCAATAGAGCTGGGAAACATAAAGCGGACCGGCTTGCCGCGCTGTTGGGATTGGTCGGCAGCCAGCTGGAGCAGGTTCAGGGTGCCATTGACGTTTACCTGGTGGGCCAGCTCCGGGGAAAATTCGCTGCGGGTAGAGAGTAATGCGGCCAGGTGAAAGATGGAGTCAATCTCATATTCTGCGACCAGGCGGGCAAATAATTTTTGGTCCAAAATATCGCCGAGGATGTGGACGGAACGGCCGTGCAGCTCGTCAGGCAGGGGGTGCAAATCAAGCGTCAGCAGGGTGTACTCGCCGCTGGCAAACAGGTTTTCAATTAATGCCTGCCCAATTTCTCCGGCCGCGCCGGTAATCAGAATCGCTTTTTTGCGCATCGCTTCCTCTCGTAAAGTGGGTTAAGCCATGTGATGTGACTCAACGGGATCAGTAGGACTCCGTGGCTCTTCTGCCAGGAGCGTCGGTATCATATCACGATTGTCACGGAAGGCAGGGTGTGAAACGGCCGTATTTTCGGGTGATTTTTGGCGAAACGGCCGTTGCCTGAAACAATGCCTGAGGATTGACGTACTAATGAGGCGTGTGATACTCTCATACCCATTCATCAGGAGACAGGCATGACCAACGAACCCGATCAAACAGAACTGTTGATTCATGAATCCCCACACTGGTCGCGCAGCACCAAAGTGATTGTGACGGTAGCCGCGCTGCTGCTGGTATTGTGGCTTACCTATCGCTTCCAGTCCCTAATTTCCCAGATTGTGATAGCCGCCATTCTGGCTTACGTGCTGAACCCTCTCATCGTCTTAATCGACAAACGCACCGGTTTAAAGCGCAGCACCGGTATCCTCATCGTTTATTTACTGCTGGCTATTGCCGTCATTGGCGGATTTATTGCCCTGGGTTTTGCCGCCTACGAACAAATCTCCTCGCTGATTGTCCAGATACCCACCCTGATTGCCAGCCTGACCGCCATTATTGAGGAGTTCGCCGTCCGCACGGAGCCGTTTGTGTTAGGGCCATTTTCCCTCGATCCCGGTTTGATCAACATTAACCAGATTCAGGACCAATTGATCGGCTATATTGAACCGGTGCTGAGCCAGAGCGGCCCGCTGGTTACCAACGTAGCTACGGCCACCCTCACCACGCTGGGCATGCTGTTTTTCATATTTGTCATCTCCATCTACCTGGCCATCGAAATTCCCTTGCTGGGCCAGCGGGTAGCGGGCATGGCCCAACTGCCCGGCTACCGCCAAGATGCTGAACGACTTTTGCGAGAATTCGGCCGTATCTGGAGCGCTTACTTACGTGGGCAGGTCATTTTGGGGCTGGTCATCTTCCTGGTAGTGTGGCTTGGTCTGGCTGTTTTAGGCGTGCAAAATTCGCTGGCGCTGGGACTGCTGTCGGGGCTGTTAGAATTTATACCGGTTTTAGGGCCAATTATTGGCGCGGGTGCAGCCATCATCGTGGCGTTGTT
>CAUJGI010000036.1 GCA_963169155.1 Chloroflexota bacterium | reverse complement strand
CCTGGCCCTCTGACCCACTGACCGATAACGGCCGTTGGCTCCTCCGCCGGAATTTCCCAGTACGCATCAAAGCCACGAAAATGGTCAATGCGCACGATGTCGGCCTGGGTGAAGCTCATTTGCAGGCGGGTAGCCCACCATGTGTAGCCGTTGTCGGCCATGCGGTCCCAGCGGTAGAGCGGATTGCCCCAGCGCTGACCCGTCTCGCTAAAATAGTCCGGCGGCACGCCCGCGATGACCGTTGGTGCGCCGGTTTCGTCCAGGTAAAACAGCTCGGGGTTGGCCCAGACGTCGGCGCTGTCAAACGCCACAAAGATGGGAATATCGCCCACAATCTGGATGCCGCGCTCGTTGGCGTACGCCTTCAGGCCAAGCCACTGCTGGAAAAAGAGGAACTGTAAAAATTTGTGCCGGTCGATCTCGTTGGCCAGCTTGTCGCGCCAGGTGACCATGGCCGCCGGTTCGCGCAGGGCAATCTCGCGCGGCCAGGTGTTCCACACGCCGCCCTCGTGATCCACGTGATGATTTTTCAGGGCCATGAAAAAGGCGAAATCATCCAACCAGCTGCTTTGTTCCTGGCAAAACGCCTGATAGGCCGATTTTTGCGCCGCTTTGCCCTGGGCCAGGAAATGTTCATGGGCTTTTTGCAGCAGGGCGGTTTTGTATTCGATGACCGGGCCAAAGTCGACGGCGTGAGTGGGAAACTGGGGCAGGCGGCGTACGGCCGTTTCCGGCAAGTACCCCTCGCGCACCAATCGATCCGGGCTGATCAGCAGTGGATTCCCGGCAAAGGCCGAGAAGGCCTGGTAAGGCGAGTCGCCGTAGCCGGTGGGGCCAAGCGGCAAAATCTGCCACAGCGACTGCTTGCTGGCGACCAAAAAGTCGACAAACTGGTAAGCGGCGTCGCCAAAATCGCCAATGCCATAGCGACCCGGAAAACTGGTGGGGTGGAGGAGAATGCCAGCGGCACGTTCAAAGCGCATAGTGAAGACCTTTTATACAGAAATTTTAGTTTTGTGTGGGAATGTAATTGATAAGCAGTAATTAGTAATTGGGTAACTACTGAATTACTACTTACTAATTACCAATTACCCTTTCAACGTGCGGGCCATCGCCCACTCGTAAAGCTGTTCATACCCGCTGGCGGAGCGCTGCCAGGAATAGTCGGCCATCATGCCGGTCTGCTGGATGGTGCGCCAGCGCGGCTTGTCCACGTTGTAGACGTAGATGGCGCGCTGCAGGGCGTGCCAGAAGGCGTCGGCGGTGTACGCGTTGAAGCGGAAGCCGGTTTCACCATCCTGCACCGTGTCTACCAGGCCGCCGGTAGCGCGCACCACGGGCACGCTGCCGTAGCGCATGGCGATAAGCTGGCCCAGGCCGCACGGCTCAAACAGCGATGGCATCAGGAAGATGTCGCTGCCCGCGTAGATGAGCGGGGCGAAGTTGGCGTCGTAGCTCAGATAGGCGGTCATTTTGTCGGGGTGGTAGGATGCCAGGCGGGCAAACATCTCTTCGTACGCCGGGTCGCCGGTGCCCAGCACAATAAACTGGGCGTCGCCGGAGAGGCCGTTCATGAGCAGGTGAATGACATGCCCGGTAATGTCCAGCCCTTTTTGCCAATCCAGCCGGGAGACCATGGCCACCAGGGGGATATTGTCGCGCTGGGGCAGGTTGGCCCGGGCTTGCAGGGCGCGGCGGTTGTGCAGGCGATTTTCTAGCTGTTCGGCGGTGAAGGGGGCGGCTAAACGGCCGTCTGCCGCCGGATCCCACTCTTCATAATCCAACCCGTTCAAAATGCCGTGCACATCGTACGCGCGATGGCGCAGCAGGGCGTCCAGCCCCGCGCCGCCCGCGGGCGTCATGATCTCCTGGGCATACGTGGGGCTGACCGTGTTGACCATCGTGGCATGATAAATGCCCCGGGCCATGAAGTTGACCTCGTTGTACCCTTCTTCGGCCAGCGAGTGGCTTTGGATGCCCATGTAGTTAAAAATGTGCCAGCTGGTTTTGCCCTGGTGGGCCAGGTTGTGAATGGTAAAGACGCTGGCGATGCCGCGAAAATCCTCATACGCCTGCCCGGCGGTCGACAGCCAGGTGAGGGCCGGGGCGGTGTGCCAGTCGTGCGCGTGTACCACATCGGGCTTCCATTCCAGGGCGCGGGTCAGTTCCAGCGCCGCCCGGCAGAAAAAGGCAAAGCGGTAGGCGTCGTCGCCATAGCCGTACAGGTTAGGCCGGTTAAAAAGATTGCCTTCAGCGACAAAATAGATGGGCACTTCGCTGTTCGGCAGCGTGCTCTGAAAGATACCAGCGATGAGCGATCCGGCCCCGGTGGGCACGTTTAAAATGCCAGGCATGGGCGTGACGCCGGGGTAGCCCGCCTCGATTTTTTGGTAAGCGGGCATGACGACGCACACGTCGTGGCCCATATCGTGTAGCGCTTTGGGCAAAGAGCCGCCCACATCGCCCAATCCGCCGGTTTTGGCAAATGGGGCCACTTCGGCACTCAAGAACAGAATCTTTAACTTCTTGGACATCAACCGACCTTTGCTTAATTTTTCCTGAACGTAGAAGCGCTATTTTCCCTCTTTTTGCACATTCTTCAACAGGTTGGCGATTTTGGTCTGGTCTGGCCAGTGATGTACAATAACAACAATATGAGGAGAGTTTCATGTCCACTCGAAAGATGATTCCCTTTTTGCTGCTAAATATTGTTGTTTCTTCGGTTGTGGTGCTGGCCATCCTGTATTTGTGGGACAACCGCGAGGGGCGTACGGAAACGGCCGTTTCCGTCCCCACCACCATTACCCCCGCCTTTTTGCAAAATACGGCCGTTGCCCAACCAGAAATTGCCTCGACCAACACGCCAGAGCCGGACGATGGCCCCCCGATCCACACGGTGCAGGCTGGCGAAACGTTGGGCATCATCGGCCAGCTGTATGGCGTCTCCATTGAAGCCATCGTTGCCGAAAACGGGCTGCCCAATGAAAACATCATTGCGGTTGGGCAGCAGCTGGTGATACCGATTGGGGGCACCTCGACGCCAGAGCCGCAGGCCACGGCCGTTCCCGAAGAAGCCGTCTTGCCCACCCCCATTGCTACCCAGCCGGTTGGTGTGGGGGAAGCGGTGGTGGCGATTACGGCCGTTATCGGCCCCAGCCAGCTCGCTGACGAGGCGGTCCTGCTTACCAACACCGGGGAAAGCCCCATCGCCCTACAAAACTGGAAGCTCCTCGACGAAGATGGCCAGGAATACCGTTTTGGCCAGGTAACCCTTTTTGCCGGTTCCGATTTGCGCATCAATACAACCAGTGGGATCAACAGTCCCACCGCCCTCTTTTGGGGGCTCAACGAAGCCATTTGGACGCCGGGTGAAACCGTGACGCTGCAAGACAGCACCGGGGCCGCCCGCGTCACTTATGAGGTTCCTTGACATGAGAGGTTTAATCGATCGTAAAGGTGAACAGTTTGCTTATTTACAGGGGAACACCCTCTACACGCTGGATGGCGAGCCTACCGGCCAGCTGCGCGACGGTTTCATCGAAGATATGGCGGGCAACCGCCTGTGGCGGCTGGTGGGCGATGGTGTCTACTCCCTTGACGGCAGCGAAACCATCGGCTTTTTAGGTGAACAACGCGGCGAACGGTTCGATTTGTAGAAGATAAAAGCAGTTTCACAGAGCGATTTGGTAGAATTTGTTATTTTCTCTTATTCGTTGTGGTAATTAGCGAGGTAT
>CAUJGI010000035.1 GCA_963169155.1 Chloroflexota bacterium | reverse complement strand
AAACGGTTTCAAACTTTTCACTTTTTACTGAAGTTACTTACAAAACAATCGTCTGCCGAATGGTGCCCGCGCGGGGGTGTACGGCCGTAATCTCCACTTCCGTTCCCGGTTCAGCTTCAATCACCCATTCCACCTTGGCCCGCTCGCTGGTGGCGTCGCCGCCCCAGATGGTGCTGGTGCTTTTGCCGTCGCGGCCGCCGAGCTGGCCCAGCATCGTCTTGGGCTTGCCGGTGATCAGCTTGGCGCCGTCGGGCAGGGCAATGTCCACTTCCAGCTCGCGCACAACGTTCATTTTGAGCGCCTGCTGGGAGACGTTGGTGGGCAGCCAGCCGGTGTTGTGCACAACGGCCGTTACCCGATGCGCCTTGCCTACCGACGATTTCTCCACGCTGTGCCACTCCAGCCGGGGTGAAACCAAGCAGGAGTAGAGGGCAAAATCGGCCAATGGGGCGACCTCTTTTTCCAGCAGCTTGTACGGCGGATTGCGCCAGGTGACAAAAAAGTCCCAGCCGCCCAGCTCCACCTGCCCCAGCTGCGGATGGTCAAATGCGTACCAGACCACGTACCCTTTGCCGTCCAGCACATCATCATTCCACTTCATGATGGCCATGTCATCGGCCAGCGGATGTTCGCGGAACCAATCCATGTATTTGTAATCGGTGATGCCCGCCTGCTTTTGCACGCTCCAGATTTCGCAGGTCCAGGCGTAGAGCCCCAGGTATTCATACATCCAGTCGTCAAATGTGCCCTTGATGTACTCTTTGGGATCGTACTTAAAATCGTGGAAGACGGAGACGCCTTTGTAGCCGGTCATTTTTTCGGCCGTCTGGCCCAGCTTTTTGTAGGTGTACAAATCTTGCGTGGGCAGGGTGTCATCGGCCCCTTTGGTTGGCGGGCGCAGATAGACGCCGCTAAAGGTGTGGAAGCTCACCGAGCCGGTGATGTTGGGGTGGGCGGCGATGAATTTCATGGGCGCGGCCGTTTCCGGTTCGCTGCCGGGGTAATGGCCCGCGCCGCGCTGGTTGGGTTCCCAAAAGACGGGGAACTGCCGGTTCAGGTCCAGCCCTTCCACCGGGGGGGCCATGTTGATGAGCACGCCGTCGTAATTTTGGATGACGCCTTCGGGCAAAACCCGGTAAAAGTCGCCGCCGGGCGCTTCGTCCGGATCGCGCGGGATCATCAGGCGGGGATCGTCGGGGTGAACTTTCCAGCTGCCGTTGGCATCTTTGACGCGCATTTGCAGGATACGGCCGTCGCCATCCACATCTTCCTGGTGCAGGCCGTCCAGCTTGTCCATGCGTGGGTAGGGGCGGGTGCTGCTGCGAATGTAGCGCGGCCGGTCGGCCAGGGCCAGCTCAGCGCCGTCTGGGTTCAGGCGCGGCACCACATAGAAGGCACGGGTGTCCAGGGCGTAGGTTACTTTGTCGTCCTGGCCATACTGCGTCAGCAGCTTGTGAATGAGGTACAGGGACGCGGTAGAGGCCGAAACTTCTGTGGCGTGAATATTGCCATCGGCCCAGTAGGCCGGTTTTTCCGTGTCTGGTCCGGTTTCACTGTTGGTAAGGATCATCAGCCAGATTTCGCGCCCTTCGTAGCTCTGGCCAATGCTTTCCAGGCGGCAGAGGGTGGGGTAGGCGTCGGCCCACTGCTTGAGGAAGGCGGTCAGCTCGTCATAGCGGTAATACGTGTCAAATCGTATCTCTTGGGTCACCGATTGCTCCTTTTGTGGATGGCGGGAAATCTTACTGCAAAAGCCATCAGGCCAGATTATAGCCCTGATTAGGTAATTGTCTAATGCCTGATGTTCAATCTTAGGACGGAAATGCTATCGACAGACGGCCGTTTCCCGCGGAAAATGGTTCTGGAGAGTTTGGCTTGTTGTGTGTTTTCAGCCTCTTCCCCAATAGCTTCAGTAAATTGTTCAACCTATAATCCGAAACGCCGCTATCATCGTGGACTGAACACCAATTACATAGTCAGGTGAAACAGATGAGTATGGTGAATAGATCTCACTCCAATGATCTTCTTGAGCAAGAAATTGGCGTCTTACGTCAGCGAATTACGGAGCTGGAAGCCAAACAGCAGGTAGCTGCCTCGCCTACCTATGCCGATTTTTTGTTTGAGAATTCCGGCGAGAGCATCCTTATCATCGATCCGTACACGATGAAGATTTTAGAGGCCAACCCCAACGCGGCGCGCCGCCTGGGATATCGGCGCGATGAGTTGTGCCAACTGGCGCTGGACCAGGTAGAAATGCCCCGTCGGCTGGACGACTACGAGGCCGAGACGTCGTGGCAGTCGTCGGCTTCTGGCACCTTTTTTTACGAAAGCGAATACCGGCACAAAAGCGGCACGTTGATTCCGGTAGAGGTGAGCAGTCGGCTGGTGTTCTGGCAGGGGCGCGATGTGTTGATCAACTTTGCCCGGGATATTCGTTGGCGTAAAGAGGCCGAAGCGGCCTTGCGCCAGGTGAACAGCTCGCTGGAGCAGCAGGTGCGGCAGCACATGGCCGAATTGGCTGCCGAAAAAGAGAAGCTGGAAGCGGTGCTTGGCTCCATTGCTGAAGCGGTGGCCATGGCTACCGCCAACAAAAAGATCGTCTACGTCAATCCCGCCTTCACCAGCCTGACGATGTTCAGCCTGGCGGAAGCGCAGATGAAGTCGTTTGAGGCGATGTTTGACTTTGCGCCACGAGATTTGCAGGCGCAGACGGCGGCGTTTGCGGAAGGCAAGGTGTGGTCGGGCGAAGTGATGGGGCTGTGCCAGGACGGCCGTTTCTACCCCACCGTCCTCACCATTGTGCCGATGCTGGATGACGACGGCCGTATCACCGGCTATGTCACCAGCCACCAGGACATCAGCCGCTTTAAGGCGCTGGACAAAGCGCAGTACAGCTTCATCACCAACGTCTCGCACCAGCTGCGCACGCCGCTGACCAACATCAAGTTGTACACCCAGCTTGTCGAAGATGGCCTGGGCAATGGCAAAGCGCCCCATTACCTGCACATTTTGGGCCAGCAGGCAGAGCGGCTGGAACATCTGGTGCAGGATATTCTGGAATTGGCCAGTCTGGACAGTTCCGAGAGCGTTTTTGAGTGGCGTCCAGTGGATATAGTGCAAATGCTGCGACAGATGGCAAGCACCAACCAGCGCCGCGCTCAGCTGGCGGAGCAGACGCTGACTTTTACGGCAACCGACACACTGCCCATCTTCATGGGCGACCCGTCCCGGCTGCGGCAGGTTTTTAACGAATTGTTGGACAACGCCTTTGCCTATTCTGCGCCGGGTACAACGATTGCGCTTATCGTTTCCCGACATGAGGCAGAAAATCGGCCGTGGTTAACTGTGCAGGTGCAAGACAACGGCCCTGGAATAGCTTTGGAAGATCAGGCGCATGTGTTTGATCGCTTTTTCCGGGGCCATCCGGCGGAGCAGGGGAACATTGTCGGTACCGGGCTGGGGCTGTGTATTGCCCAGCAAATCACCCAGGCGCATCATGGCCGCATCACCATGGAAAGCGAGCCGGGAAAGAGCACGACGTTTACCGTCTGGCTGCCCCTCAGTCCGGCGTAACCGCCTCAGGAACGCGGATTACTTGCACATATGCCCACCCCCAAACCCCCTCCCGAAGGGAGGGGGAAATCTGTAAGTTATTAAATTTCGGTTCCTTAGCGCTGGCGCAGATACCAGGTGAGGGTCACAAAAACGATGGCAGCTCCCAGCAGCTGCCAGGCTGAAGAAAGGCGTTCGTTAAGCAAAAACGCGCCAAACAGCAGCGCGCTCACCAGCCGGGAGGCCATCATACTGCTGACCAGCGGCGCGCCCAATTTTTGAATCGAGCGAATCTGCCCCAGGTTGGCTCCCAACAGCACGCCCAGCGCAAACAAGGTAAAGATCACCCAATCCAGCGGCCCCAGGTGGGTCCACTGCTGCCAGCTTTCACCCACGGCCAGGCTGGCCCCACCCGAGAAAAGAGACAGCGACGTCAGGTGCACAATGAGCAGCGAGTCGCCCGAGGCGTGGTGCCGGGCCGTGCGCCGGGTGACGAGCATGTACAGGGCCAGGAAGAGGCAGCTGGCCAGGGCCAGGGCAATACCGAGGAGATCGTTGCGGGAAACGGCCGTTCCGCTCCCCACTGCCTCAAAATCCCCCGCCATCAGCAGCAGCGCCCCTACCAGGCAGAGCGTCAGCGCCTTGAACGTGTGGCGCGGCAGCTGTTCGTGCAGCACCAGTCGGCTCAGCAAGGCCACGATAAACGGGGTCATCAGGTAGATGAGCTGGGCGTAGATGGCCAGGGTGTAGCGTGTGGCCAGCAGGTTGGTGATGCCGCGCAGCACCACCAGACCACCAAACAACCACAGCAGCGGCAGCCGAAAAATGCGCCATTCCACCTGCCGCCAGCGGGCGGCCAGCACCAGCAGCAGCACCAAAAAGTTGC
>CAUJGI010000034.1 GCA_963169155.1 Chloroflexota bacterium | reverse complement strand
GCCGCCTTCTACATCAAACGCAAACTCGGTCAAACCTTCCGGATAGAGCGGATGCACGCTGGGGATGTAGGTGTGGATCACTTCGGAACGGCCGAACATGATATTGTCAACCATGCCCTGGCGGTCGGTACACATCGTCATTGCCTGGCGAACGCGTACGTCTTCGAACCAGTCGGGACGGCCAACGCCATCACCGTAGTCGCCGTAGCTGTTGATACCAAAGTCGATGTGCTCGTACACGGTACCAGTCTGGAAGTACGGGGTCAGCAGGCCGTTGTTCTCAGCTTCGATCAGGAACGGGGCCTGGCCAGCATCCATACCATCCTGCGTACCAATGTCACAAGCGCCAGACAGCAGCTGAGCGATCAGCTGGTTGGTATCCGGGATAAACTTAAAGGTGAGGCTGTCGAGATACGGCTGATCCTCAACATAGTAAAACTCATTGGGGGTCAGGCGGATGCTGTCGCCAGCCACCCACTCTTGAATAGCAAACGGACCATCACCAACAGGCAGACGGCTGGTGATTTCAGATTCCAGCATTTCAGCAGCGCTCAGGCCGCCCCACACGTGTTCGGGGAAGGGCTGCCAGAAATTGATGAAGAAGGTAGAGTCTTTGTAACCAGGGACGCCGGTCCAACGGGTGGTCAGGTCACCGGTGGCTTCGTAGCTGGCGGTGCGTTCAACCGTGAACTTGCTGGCCGGGGTGTCGGGGTCAGCCAACACGTTGAAGCTGTAGACGGAGTCAGACGCTTTCACCGGTTCGCCATCGGACCAGACGCGCGGTTTCATCGTGAAGTCTACAACCAAACGGTCCATCATCACGGGGGTGCCGTCGAATACAACGGTTTCGCCCGCGCTGTTCACCAGCGAGGTGCCTTCGGCCACGGGGGCAGCGTTACCAGCGGAGTCAACCGCGATATCGCCCGCGTTTACTTCGATGCTTTCAACTACAGCATCGCCATCGGCCAAGCTAGGAACTTTCTCCAGACCTTGAGCCTGGTAGCCATAGGACAGGGTGGTGAAGTTGTTCTCGTAAATGGCATGCTGTACAGCAGAAGCGGCCAACATGGAACCACCGTAGGGGTACATGGTGTCCGGTTCCTGAGCCATACACACGATCAGGTCTTTGGGGCCAGCAACAACTTCGGGTTCAACCTCAACCGTTTCTACGATGGTTTCGGTAACAACACGGGTTACTTCGACGGTTTGGCCTTCTTCGACGACCGTTTCGGTAACAACGCGGGTAACCTCAACCGTGACGGTTTCGGTTGTGGGGGTACAGGCGGCTAAAACAACCGCCCCAAGAGCAACGAGAAGAGCGACAAGCGCCCATTTTTTTGTATTAAACATGGAAAAATCTTCCTCCTCTCATGTTTTGAAATAAGGGGTTTTTTTAGAAAATTCTGACCAGATTGCTTCTACCCTGTATTTGGTGAATCACTGGTCAGGTTTTACGAACATAGAATTATGGATGCTCGTAAACGCAGCTACCTATCAATGCAAACGCACCACCTCCTCAAAGTAAATTATTGGCCATTTTGCTGCGCTTTATGTGTCTGGCTGGTTGAGGTAAAAGATGACACATATTGAGATGCGCAGAAAACAGTATTTGGCTCCAACTTTTTGACTTAAACAAACAAAGCACAGCTAAACTCACAAAGGGGAGCTTAGTTGTGCTCGGTTAAACAAGAATGGATATGGATCGTTTTGTAGATAAACAAGAAAGTCTCTTCTTCTCAAGGGTCTGGTTTATTACAAACATACAAAGAATTGTTTATGCAGCATTTGCAACTTACCAACATACTCTGAGGAGTTATTATAAAGCGTTCATTTGATGATGTCAAACAAGGGACAAATAGGGGGCATTTAAGGGCGAAACAGTAGCGAAGGGGAAACAGAGTCGTTACAGCTCCTGTTGACGAAGCTGAACCAGAAAGGGTTCATACGCTGCGGTATCCTGACTTTGGCAGTGGTGGGTGAAGTAATCTTGAATAATTTGGGCTTGCTGTTCTCGATTAAAGTGGCGGAAATGTTTACCCTGCTGGTAACAGGCCCGCAACTTGGCAGGACCTCCATACTGGTAGCAGTTGCGGTTGGTCGTAATAAGGTAGTAGATAGCTTCACCCAGATAACGGGAGCCAACGTGATGGTACTGAAACACATGGGTCAGCTCGTGGACCAACAGAGGCAAGTTTTGGCGGGTGGATACGGCCGTTCCCTCCCCCCCCTCTCTTTTCACCGGCAAGTGAATTGTGTACCAGGTAGCAAACGCCAATCCGCCGTTGTAGCGGAATATCAGGTGCAAAATACCGCCTTGGGCTATTCGCACATCTTGATAGCGCAAGTTGTGGGGACCAAAAATAGGTTGTACGGCCGTCATCTCCGCCGCCGTCAGGGGGGTGGTGTGCATACCCAGGTGCATGACAAACTGGCAAATTTCCGGACCACCTACCAGATCAAAGAGCTGCACCAGGAAGAGGTGCAGCCAGATGCCGGTTTGCCGGGCGGCATGGCGCACCTGGCGGCGCAGCTGGCCGAGCCACACCGCCTGCCCCAAAAAGATCGGGGCATACAGGGCAGCTTTTCCGCCGACCAGAAGCGTGTTGAGCAAACGGCCGCTTCTGGCCGGAAAGTCACGCACCAGGTTTAATGGCCACAGCCAGGCATCACGCAGCCGTTCTTTGAGCCAGTACAGGATAGAGAAAAACATCAGGCAGGGTTACTAAAAGAAAGTGGGGTTGACGTTGGCCGCGTGCAGCACCGCCACCACTGGCGGGGCATTTAAGAAAGTTTGACGCAGGCGTTCATCTTGCAGCGGTTCGGCCGTTTGGCGAATAAATTCAGCGGCGATGTTGAGGTGGACGGCGGCGATTTGTTCGTTTTCGGTGACGTGGCTCATGGCGGCGTGTAATTTCCAGAGGATGCCCCGGTCAACGGCCGTTTGTGCCGCCAGCATCGCCAGATTTAACTCATTTAACGCTTCTGGCTTACGCCCTTGGTGATACAGCAGTTCGCCGTGCACAAACGCCGCCAACGCCCGGTAACGATCCGCATTGAGCAGCTCGGCGACGTGGGTGAGGGCCAGCACCAGCTGCACCGCCTGGCCGTCATCGCCGTGGTGCAAGTAGGCACGCGCCAGGTGATAGAGCGTCAGCGCTTCATGCTCGCGGTTGCCATGCTCGCGGGTGCCTTTTAGAGCAGCTTGAAGATAGACCAAACCTTGCTCATACTGGCCAGACTCCACCAGATCGACCCCTAAATTGCGCTTGATTTCCGGGATGAGCAGCCTTGCGCCAGCGTTGGTAGCCAGCTGCAACGCTCGCTGATGGTGTTCATACGCTTTTTCCACATCGTAGAGCGCCTGGTGGCACTCACCAATATCGTTAACCGCCTGGGCCACCCGCCACCGATCGTTGACTGATTCCAAAATGACGTACGCTTCGCGATGGGCCATCAGGGCTTGCTGGTATTCGCCACGCGCCTGGCGGGTACGCCCCAGGCTGGTCAGCACCCGTCCCTGCTCACGCGTCTCGCCGCCCTGCCGGAAAATGGCCAGCGCCTGCGTCAGCTGGCTCAGGGCACGTTCGGTGTTGCCCTGACGGCGATCCAAAATGCCCAGGCCACGCCTGGCCCGGCCAATCACCAGCAAATTCTCGGTGGCATTGCCTTCCTGCAGGGCCTGATTGTAGAGTTCAGCCGCCGCTTCATAATCGCCGCGAAAGTCGGCCAACTCGCCCAGGCGCACGCGGGCACGGGCCATCTGGTCGATATTGTTGCTGGTGGTTAGCGATTCACGGTAATCTTTTTCGGCGGCGCGGAATTCACCCATCAACCAAAAACAAAGCCCGCGATATTCAAAGACGCGGGCTCGGAAGTGGGCAGGAATGCGGTCAAAAGCGAGGGCCTCCGTGAAATATTGGATGGCCTTCTCAAATTCCTGCTCGGTGGAGGCGAGGCGGCCTTCACGAAAGGCGGTAACGGCCGCTGCCGAGACGCCTGCCAGACTAAATTGACCAGAAGAGATAGTGTCCGACATGACAATATGATACACCGGGGTAGTGAATTGACAATGAAGGGGGCGTGAAACGTATGAGAAGGAGTGATAAGTAAAAAGTAACAAGTGAAAAGTTTTGTCTCTCTCACTTATCACTTTTCACTGTCCTATTTCGTCAATAAGCGCGGCAATGATCTTTCGGTCGGTGACGGCGAAGGCGTAGGTGTCCAGGTCGGGCAGGGTGACCCAGGCGTGGTCGGCGACGCCGAGGTGTTGGGGCTGGCCAGTCAGGTGGTGGGCGTGGAAAGCGTGCAGGGTGATGCGGAAGTGGGTATAAGCGTGCTTGATGCTGGTGAGGAAGCTGCCAACTTCGATTTGGATGGCCAGCTCTTCCTGAATTTCACGGACCAGGGCCTGGGGCAGGGTTTCGTTGGGCTCTTGCTTGCCACCGGGAAACTCCCACAAGCCACCGAGCAGGCCGTCAAACGGCCGTTGTGCAATCAAAAATTTGCCGTCTGGGGTACCGACTTCGGCCTCGTCTTGCCAGATGATCCCTGCCACCACATCGTAATGCGGCGTGCGCTGGCGCGGCGGACGGACGGGGCGTTCCAGCTGCGTACCGCGCTGCCGGGCCAGGCAGTAAGCCGAGACGGGGCAGAGCAGGCACATCGGTTTGGCGGGCAGGCAAATTTGCTGCCCCAGCTCCATGAGCGCCTGGTTGAAGTCGCCGGGGCGATCGGGGGGGACAAGCTGTTCGGCCAGCTGCCAGAGGTCGTTTTTGGTGCTGGTTTGGGTGACGTCGTTGGGCAGGTCGGTGAGGCGGCTGAGGACGCGAATGACGTTGCCATCGAGGATGGGGGCTGGCTCGTTGAAGGCAATCGAGGCGATGGCGCCAGCGGTGTAGCGGCCAATGCCTTTGAGGGTCATCAGGTCGGCGGCGGTGGTGGGGAGACGGCCGTTCCACTCCATCATTACCATTTGGGCCGCCGCGTGCAGGTTGCGGGCGCGGCTGTAATAGCCCAACCCTTCCCACTGCTTCAGCACGTCGTCCAGCGGCGCTTCAGCCAGCGCCTGCACGGTGGGGAAGCGTTCCAGCCACCGCGCAAACTAGGGAATGACGGGAGTGATTTGCGTCTGCTGGAGCATGATTTCCGACACCCAGATGACGTATGGGTCTTTGCTGCGCCGCCAGGGCAGGTCAGCATGGTCGGCATCCCACCAGTGGAGCAAAGCGTCTTGAACTCGTGGCACATTTTCCATAGTTTGCTAAGGGTAAAATCAAAGATTACGCAGATTGAGAAGATTATTGACAAATGTCATGCCCGCCTGCGCAGACATCCAATTTTTTGCGAGCATGGATTCCCGCTTTCGCGGGAATGACAAATACAAAAATATCAATTGTCAGGTTATGCTTTTTGGTACTGCACAATGGGATTATGCGTCTTTTGGATTTCGTCCAGGTTGGCGGCGATGAGTTCGCCGCGCTGGTAGAGGTATTCGACGTGCGCACCGGCTTCTTCCAGGGCG
>CAUJGI010000033.1 GCA_963169155.1 Chloroflexota bacterium | reverse complement strand
CGCCACGCCAACCCCTCCCCCTCGATATGAAGTTCACCCCGCTCGCCTACCGGCAGGCTGACACCTGCCTCATCCACAAGGCGCAGCGTATAAATCGGCAGCACTTTCCCCGATGAGTGCCAGTTTTCGGTGTAGGGCGGGGCAAACACCTTGTGGCTCACCACCGAAGGCGTTTCCGTAAGGCCGTAACGCACCGAATAGCTCAGCGCCGGGTAAACGGCCTGAAGCTGCTGCACGGTGGCCTGGTCTAACGCGCCGCCGCCAAAGCCAATATGGCGCAAATTGGGCAGTTTGATACGCCGCAGCAGCCGCGCCATTTGGGCATAAAAATGGGGCACACCTTCCACGGCCGTAATCAGCTCGTTAAAGCGTTCTTGCAGCAGATCGCCCACAGCGCCCATGGAGGACCCAGCCGCCGGTAACACAAACGCCGCGCCCATGGCGCTGTATTCCAACAAGCTGCTCAACCCATAAGAGTGTGACAGCGGTGGCGTGATGTAAACCGTCTGCCTGGCAGCATGATCCAGGTAGCCCATCTCGCGCATACTTTCGATGGCCGCCGCCGACTGCCCATGCGTCACCTGAATCCACTTGGCCGCGCCCGTAGTGCCGCTGGTCTGGAAAATGAAGGCGGGGGTTGTGGGTTCTACGGCCGTAACCCCCCCACCATTGCCCTGGACAGATGACGTCTGCTGCAGAGCGGCAAACGCCACCGCCCACGGCTGCTCCTGCAATTCAGGGATGTCTGTTACCACAAGCTCCACCCCGATTTGGGCCATTAAAGCGGCAATTTGATCCGGATCAGGGATGGTTGGCAAAAATGCCAGGCAAATTCCAGACGATAAACAGGCCCAGACAAGGTGCAATACGGCCGTACCGCTGCTCAAACTGACGCCAATAACTGGTCGCGCTGGCTCAATCTGTTCCCGTAATGCCTGGCCTAACCTTAAAGCCGCATCTCCCAGCTGCTGATAGGTCATATTGCCATCGTTCCCATAAAGGTAAATTTGATGGGGCTGACGCCGGACGTGGGCTGCCAGGATCGAATACAGGTTTGGCGCAATATCAACGTGAGAATGAGGTGCAAAAACAGGTAAAGACATAAGCAAACTACTAAATGGATACCTGAATGAAGGATTATTTTAAGACGTACTGATATTGGGGAGGAAAAAGCGTGAAAGAATCGTCGCTGGCCAGCCAACCTTCCTGAAATAGAGGTTGGCTGTTAAACCCCCACATCGCGGTTGTTTGGCAGTAAGCGCCAGCGTTGGGAATGATGACCATATCACCTTCACAGAGAAAAGGCGCCGTCACATGAGTTCCAACTGTGTCGGCCGTGGTGCATAAGTTTCCAACCAGCGTGATCAATTCCTCAGGCGGTGAAAACGGATTCGTAATAAAATGAAAATGGGGATTACGCCGCAAAAATCCCCCCAGGCCTACACCGGGATTGTGCACGTTCAGGCCCCCATCCAAAAAAACAAACGTTTCGCCGTGCAGCTGCTTCTTATCGATGACCCGGGTCAGGTAATAACCAGAGCGCGCCACCAGCGCGCGCCCGGCCTCAAACCAGATGTCGATATCGGCCCAGACAGGATTTTGCCAGCGTGTTTGCAGCTGCTCACGCAGATCCGCCCCATCCAGGGCCTTATCCCGCGCCAGATAAGGCACACCACAGCCTAACCCCAAATCAACCACCTGTATCGGCACGCCCGCCGCGCCGAAGGTTTGGATTGTTGCTTCAACAACTTCCACTGCCTGCACAATGGGGTCAACTTCCAGGCGCTGTGAGCCAAAATAAAAATGCAGTCCCAGCAGTTCCAGATGCGCGGTTGACCGACATTCTTGGGCTATGGCCAGCGCCTGTTCGGTGCTTAAGCCAAATTGGGAGCCACCGGCCATATTTAGCCCGCCAAACGAAACGCCAGGGTTGATCCGCAGCAGGATTTTGGTTTGCTGAGAGTGGTTTTTCACTTGCTTGAGGCGAGCCCACTCGGCCTCAGATTCAATCACAATCGCGGCTGGCCCGGCCTGGCACAGTATTTCCAGAAAAGGCAGCGACTTTACGACGCCGCCCGCCAAAATATTTGCTGGTTTTAACCCTGCCGCGATACACAGCTCCCATTCGGCCTGGCCGGTAACTTCGCCGCCAATACCCAGCCTGGCAAACTGACTGACTAAAGCAGGCTGCGGGTTTGCCTTTAGCGCATAAAACCCCCGCGCATTTTCTGGAAACAGGGCGCGATGGGCAGCAACAGCCTCATCCAACACCGCTTCACTGTACAGGTAAAGCGGTGTTGGTAATTCAGTTTTATGTGTTTTTACCCACTGCAGAACTTCCTCATCTTGCTTTTGGCGGGAATGAGAATCAGCTAACTTCCTATCAATCATTGTCTACCTGATATTCATCCCCCAATGTGGCACACGACGTTCACAACTTTTGCGGAACAACAAGTTTAGAATCAACCGAACGAAAAGTCTAGGAGCTATTTGCGGGGCGAGAAAAAATCTCATGCTATCCCTAAATTGTAACATGGTTGGTTTTTGTAACAATTAGAGTTTCCCGCCTATTTTTCCTGGTTGTCCCATTTGATGGTCTGGCCCCCGGCAAACTCCGGAAGGGTATAGCTGCCAGTCTGGCGCAGCAGCTCCTGAAAGGCCTGCTTGTGCGCCGGTTTGAGCTGCGCTTCCCACGTTGCCAGGTAGTCCGGGTCGGCCATCACTTCGGCGAGGTTGTAGTCGATGGCGTTTTTGACGAGGACGGCCAGCCGGAAGGCGTGCAGCAGCTTGTCCAGGTTTTCCCGCAGCCGGTTACGCGGATTTTGGAGTACACGGCCGTTTCCCTTCAGCACCAGTTCACTCGTCGGCGGCACAATGATGGGGGCGGTTTGCCAGCTTTCCGTGGCAGTGTCGTAGGTGGCGTTGAGCTCGACCGGCGCGCCATCGAGCCAGGCGGTGAGGGTGGCACTGGCGCTGAGGCCGCGCAGGTGCAGGCGGTATTTGCGATTGTTCGGTACGTGACCAGGCATGCCGGCAACGGCCGTTACCGTCACCACCATCTCCTCTTCCTGCCACGTTTGCCGGAAAGTGGTTAGCGCGTAGCTGCCCTGCTGGTAAGCCAGCGATTCACCGTCATCCTCGTACAGGGTAAATTCCCCCGACGCCCCGGCAAAGCAGTGCAAATCGATCATTTCTGGATTATCCAGGCCACCCCAGCCCACCTTTGGCCCCAGGGGCACAATCGCCCCGGCTTTGGCAAAGAGGGGGATGTCTTGGAGACGGCCGTATTGCACCTGCCAGCTGTCCCCTTCAAACTGCTCCCCGGTGAAAAAGTGGTGCCACGTACCCGGCGGCAGCCAGACCACCTGGCGGCTGAGCTGCGTGTCTGGGTCCGCCGGGGTGGTGTGGGGCGCGGCAATGAGGTCCGGGCCGAAGGTGTACTGCTGCGGGCAGAGGTACGCTTCGTCGCGGCTGGGGTGGTCGTGGTACAGCGGGCGGATGGGTGCCTGGTGCTGCGTCGTGTTGCGCCAGGAAAGGCTGTAGAGGTACGGGATGAGGGCGTGGCGCAGC
>CAUJGI010000032.1 GCA_963169155.1 Chloroflexota bacterium | reverse complement strand
TCATTCGCGATTTGTTTTTTAGCTGCCGTCGCGGATGACGCGGCAGGATTCGATGTCGAAGGTGACCTGGCCGATGTTGAGGTTGGTTTTGTTGCGGAAACCGGCGGCAAACTGCATGAAGCGGTAGACATCGGCAAAGTTGGTGGCCAGGCCGACGGAGATGCGAATCGCCCCGGCGCTTTTGTTGCCGCGATGCTGGATGAGCTGCATGAAGCGGGGCAGGGTCATATCTTCGGCTTCGGACAGCCCCGCGAGCATGTCTTCGCGGGTGAGCCCTTCGGCCATTTCGCCTGCGCCGGGATTGCAGAAGCAGCCGGTGCGCAGCGAGATGCCCTGCTCGTTGGCCAGCTCCTCGATGCGGCGGTAGTCCAGCAGATGACCCTCTGGATCGTAAAAGTTGAGGGTGACGGTGCCGCCGCGCATGTCGGTGGTGGTGGGGCCGTAGAGGCGGATCATGGGACGGCCGTTCTCATGCACCACCCCCAGCAGCTGTTCAATCAGCCAGCCAGTGAGGCAGCGCACGCGCTCGCCAATCGTGTCCATGCCTGCCTTTTGCAGGTGGGCCAGGCCAATCTGGATGGCCGGAATGTTGAGATAATTCACCGTGCCATCTTCAAAGGCAGCTTCGTTGGGGGACAGGTAATGGCCGCCAGCCTGCACGCTGGCAAAGTTTACCGTGCCGCCGGCAAACCAGGGGCGGTGCAGCTTGCCCAGCACCGACTTGCGGATGAGCAGCGCGCCCAGCCCGGTGGGGTAGCCAAACATCTTGTAAAACGACAGGGTGACAAACTCCGGCTTGATTTGGCTGAGGTCCAGGCGGCTGGTGGGCACGTAGGCGGCGGCGTCCAGGCAAACGTCCCAACCTTGCTGCTGGGCGCGTGTGATCCATTCCAGCGGATGTTTGACGCCGGAGAAGTTGGACTGGGCCGGGAAGGCAAACAGATTGTGCTGCGCCGGGTCGGCAACGGTCAGTAGGTCGTTCAGGGCGGCTTCATCGAGGCGTAAATCGGGTGTGGTGAGGGGGACGTAGGTGAAGGCAGCCCCTTTGCTGCGGGCAAACTCACGGATGCCGTTGACGGAGTTGTGGTTGTCGTAGGTGAGCAGGTAGCGGCCGCCGGGGGCAAACGGATACGCTTCGCCGACGAGCTTGAGGGCGTTGCTGGCGTTCATGGTGAAGACGGCGATGTATTCATCGGGAGCGGCGTTGAAGTAGCGCAGCACGGCGGCGCGGGTGCCTTCGACCATGTCGGTCATGGCCAGGGAGGTGGGGTTGGCGGAGTGCGGATTGCCCAGCACCTGGGTTTTGAGGATGGCCATGTGGGCATCGAGCTGGCTTTCGGCGTAGAGGCCGCCGCCGGTATAGTCGAGGTAAATCTGGCGGGTGGTGTCGAGACGGCCGTATTCGGTCCGCCGCCATTCATCGAGCAGCTGGGTGCTGGCGTAGGTGGGGTAGGCTTGCAAAAAAGCCTCGAACGCCTGCTGCATGGCTGCCGGGTTGTAGATCTTTGTTTCGGTTTGCATTGCCTGGTTCATGGGAACTCCTTCGAAAATAGGCCGCGGATTGTGCGGATTAACGCGGATTAAATCTGTGAAAACCTGTGTTAATCTGTGTCCTTTTCATTCATGGTATTGATCCTGTGCTGGGGGCCATTTTAACGTGAAGGTGGGGGATTTCATAGTTACAATCCCCGACAAATGTCATCTTTTGGCTTCTTCACATTCCCTTAATCGGCTTGCGGTATCATCGGGGCATTCGATTCAACGTAAGACCTGACAGGTGCCTCGTCGCAATCTAAACGACCAGGGTGGTTATGGGGCACCTGTCAGGTCTGCAGATCTGACGGAGGTAAACCCGATGGAAAATGATGACGAGATGGTTGGCCGGGTGCTGACACGCCGTGAGGCAATCCAATTATTGGGGGCGGTGGGGCTGGCCACTCTGGTGGGCTGTGGCCCAGAAGCGGAGGTGGCAGAAACGGCCGTTTCCCCCACCACAGCAGCTGCCAGCACCATCATTCCGCCCACAACCACCATGCCCGATCCCACTGCGGCCCTGGTAGACGCTGCCACATCGGCCAACGCCGTGCCCACCTGCGTCGTGCGCCCGGCGCTCACCGAGGGGCCGTATTTTGTTGATGAGCGGCTCAACCGCAGCGACATTCGCGCCGACCCGACCACTGGAACGGTGGTGGACGGTGCGCCGCTGCTGCTGGCCTTCACCGTGTCGCAGATTACCGCCGAGGGGTGCACCGCTTTTCCTGGCGCGATTGTGGACATCTGGCACTGTGATGCGCGTGGCATTTATTCCGACGCCAGCGACCGCAGCTTTAACACGGTGGGGCAGAAGTTCCTGCGCGGCTATCAGGAGACAGACGCCAACGGCCGTGTCCAGTTTCTCACCATCTACCCTGGCTGGTACAACGGCCGTGCCGTACACATCCACTTCAAAATCCGCTCGTCGCTGGCTGACGCGGGGGTGGAATTCACCTCGCAGCTCTTTTTTGATGAGGCGTACACGGACCAGGTGTATACGCAGGAGCCATATGCCAGCACCGGGCAGCGCACCATCCTCAACAGCCAGGACGGCATCTACCAGCGCAGCGGCGAGCAGCTGACGCTCACCGTGGCGGAAGGCAGCGATGGCTACGTGGCCAGCTTCGACATTGGCCTGGACATGACGTAGGGGAGTTTTGGGCCACAGAGGGCACAGAGCTTTAAGAGAATCCTCTTTTCCTCTGTGTGCTCTGTGGCTGTTTTGAGAGAACGGCCGTCGTCGTGAAAAAGCATGGCAGGCGGCCCGACAAGCGGCTGCCCTGCTGCGCGAGCAGTTTGCGGTAACGCGGGTGGTTGTGTTTGGTTCGTTGGCGCGTGAGAATGGTTTTAACCGATGGTCCGACGCAGATATTGCCGCCTG
>CAUJGI010000031.1 GCA_963169155.1 Chloroflexota bacterium | reverse complement strand
ATGTTGGCTTTTTCCGCCAGCTGCCGCAGTTCGGCTTCAGCTTTGGCAATGGAAACGCCCTGTCCGGCCACGAAGACTGGTTTTTTGGCTTCATTGATGAGGCGGGCGGCGCGGGCAACGGCCGCTTCCTCCGGCGCATTGATATTGGGATTGTAACCTGGCAAATTAACCGTCTCGGGATATTTGAAGGGCATGGACGCCTGCTGCACATCTTTACAGACATCGACCAAAACCGGGCCAGGGCGGCCGGTGCGGGCAATGTAAAACGCCTCTTTGATAGCATCCGGCAAGTCGCGGATGTCGGTGATGAGGTAGTTGTGCTTGGTGATGGGCAAACTTACTCCCTGCACATCGGCCTCCTGGAAGCCATCACGCCCCAACAGCGAGGTGGATACCTGTCCGGTAATGGCCACGATGGGGGTGGAGTCCATGTAGGCGGTCGCCAGCCCGGTGATCAGATTGGTGGCACCTGGTCCAGAGGTGGCAATACACACGCCCACTTTGCCGGTAGCGCGCGCGTAGCCATCGGCCATGTGGGCAGCGCCCTGTTCGTGGGTCACCAGCACATGGTGGATCGGGTACTCGTATTTGGCCAGGTCATCGTAGGTGGGCAAGATGGCCCCACCGGGCAGACCAAACACAACCTCGACGCCTTCGTGCATCAGGCTCTCCCAAATGATTTGTCCACCGGTTTTTATTTCGCTCATAGAATCTTCTCCTCGTTTAGGAGATTAGAGATTGGAGATTGGAGTTCCGACCCCCGGATTTCTAACCATTCCTTGCTAAAAACAGTCCTTTTGTGGTTTTTCAACAAAATAAAAAGGCAGCAAACAGAACGTTTCTGCTTGCTGCCTGGGGTAGACAAAGGGGAGTGGCCGTGTTGGTTTGCTGGGAGCAGGGAGACGTGGAGGAAACGGCCGTTTGCCCCACGTTCTTGTTCTGCTGCCAACTGTGCTTACCTTGTTTGTGTTCCATCAGTCCAACTCTCGCATCTGCGTGTTTTGCTTGGAAAATTGCAAAAAAAAAGCCGCCCTGTTGGGCGGCTTGGTTTTATCCAAAGAGTGTATTGCTTTCACTCATTCCTTACCCAACAGACAATGTTTCCTTATTGACGACAATAATAAGGACCAGGCTAAGAAGGATAAGGCTAATAATGATGTGAAAGAGTGTAAACATACTATTTTTGCAGTTCCAATGTATCACATAAGTGTACCGACTGCTTTACCTTCGACCAGTGACATTTTGCCAAAAGAAACCGATCGATACTTGTATAACTTGCACAACTGGCCAAGATTATACGTTCGGGCGGATGTTTCGCCAATTTTTCGCAGGGTGGTGGGAGCTGTAGAAACACCAAGGCGGAAAATGCCTAAACATTTTCCGCCTTGATTCCCACTATTTCCCACTGAACCGCGCATTTCAGCACAAGTCTCCAGGAGTATAGAAGATTTTTCGGGGTATCTCTACGGACAATGTTTACAAATCTGAGGGGACTTTGTTTGTGCTGTTTTGCACAATTGCGGGTCAGGCGAGGAAATTTGGGACTTTATGCCCAAAAACACCAAGGCGGAAAACGCCTAAACGTTTTCCGCCTTGATTCCCACTATTTCCCACTGAACCGCGCATTTCAGCACAAGTCTCCAGGAGTATAGGGGATATTAAGTGTCATTTCTACGGTTATTATGGCCAAAATCGACGCCGGTGCATTTGTGAGATTTGTACAGTGGGCTGTTTACCGATTACCGAATACTGATCACCGATTACCGAATTACGGCCGTAACTGCCACAACTTCAGTGCCAGGTGCAGCGCCAGCCGCATGTTTGCCTGGTTCAGGTCGTGCCCGGTCAGCTCCTGGATGCGATCCAGCCGGTAGAGCAGGGTATTGCGGTGGATGAAGAGAGATTCGGCCGTTTGGCTGATGTTGCCGTGATGCTCAAAGTACGCATCCATCGTTTTCACTAGGCTGCTGTTGTGCTGCTCATCATACGCCACCAGGGGACCAATCACCTGGTCGGTAAAGTTGCGCACCGCAGGGTACTCTTCCATTTGCACCAAAAGCTGGTAGACACCCAGACTGGTAAACGACACGACCTGCTTGATTTGCAGCCGCTCGCCCAGTTGCATCGCCTGCAGCGCTTCATCATATATCTTTGGCCATTCGGACAGGGTGGGCGCTGGTCCGCTCATTCCGGCTACCAGGACGGCGTCCGGGTACTCCGTTTTCACCTGCTCCTCTATCCGGCGGCCCAATTCCTGGGCCGTCTCCATGTCTTCGGCGTGTTTTAGCTCCTGGAAGACGCAAACGTGTTTGTCACCATACACGTGCACCAGGGCGGCCCGGCTGTGATTGTTGAGCACCCAATGCACCGTCGTTTCCAGGCGGCGCAGCGAATAAGTGGGCGGATCGGCCCATTTGAGGACGAGGACGGCGTGAGGTTGGGTGGTATTGTGATCCAGACGACCTTCCAGGCGCTCAATTTCCTTGCGCGGCATTGTGCCCGCCAGCAGACCTTCCAGAAAGTTGCCCCGCAGCGCTTTTTTGGCTTCGCTGATCGCCTTGGCTTTGGCCATTTCCAGAGCGCAGGCGGCCGCGCCGTGTTCTACGGCCAGCTTGTCCAGCAAATCCAGCTGATCCGCCGGACCAATGACCGACAAATACCCTCTGGCCCGGTCGCCGGAGATGATCGGGCTGACCAGACGGCCCAAATTTTCAATCGGAAAAAATTGCTGCCAGTGACTCTGCCGGGCGTGGGCCGCCGCCTTGCGGTTACGCAGCACCGGCGGTAGTTCGTCGCGCTGCTCCAACAATTCCCGCAGCGGTTCCCATTCAATCTGGTTGTTTTGCGGCAGGGCCACCGCCTGAATTTCCATGCGCTTGTCTTGCACCACGGCAATCTTGCCGGTGAGCTTGGCAATCAGCTCCGTCATCGCCGTGAGGCCCTGGTCTTCGCGCGACATTTCTGAGAGAGTGCGGTAGAGCTGCATGCCGCGTTCACTGGTGGCTGACTGCCGATCCACCAGCAGCGCGACCACTGCCCGGTTAATTTCCCGCACAGACAGGTTATCCGGCACAATGAGGATGGGAATGTTGAGCCGATTGGCCTGCTCACCCACATCTTCCGAAACGGGGCTGAACAGCACCATCCCGGCCACATTCAGCTTGGCCACCACGGCCATTTTTTGCTTCAGCGCCGCCTCATTAATTTTTGCCTGCAAAGATGGTGGCACAATGACCAGATCGTTCACTTGAACCTGGTCTTCAACAGCGTCCCAGCTGGTGAGTAACACAACCCATTCGACCGTTCGCCTGGCCTGTTCAGCGCCACCCAGGGTGGTGGTGTTGAGCGGCAAAGCCAGTCGCAGCAAATCGCTAATGGTAATTTGGTCTAATGCTTGCTCGTTCATGCGTTTGATTTGCCATTTCCATTGACCGGAAGGCGGATGATGAAGGTCGTGCCTTCACCCGGCGTACTGACAACGTTGATATCGCCACCGTGCTGTTCAACAATGCGATGAGTTGTTGCCAGACCCAGACCGGTTCCTTTCCCCGGGTCTTTTGTTGTATAAAAAGGCTCGAAGATGTGCACCAGTTCGGCATCCGACATCCCTTTGCCATTGTCCTGAACAACAATCTGCACATGGTCTTTTTCGGCCGCCAGCTGGGTGGTGATGAAGATTTGCCGTTTGTGCGGCATATCATTGACAGCATCACGGGCGTTGACGATCAGGTTGAGCCAGACGCTTTTGAGATGTTCCCAGCTGGCTACAACCGGCGGTAAATCATCGGCCATGTTTTGTATGATCTCAGCATCGGCGGTGATGAGCTGATACCGAACCAGGTCCAGAGTTTGCCGAATGGAGCTGTTCACATCGCCTGCGGTTAGATTGTAATGTTCTTGCCGGGCAAAATCGAGTAAACCGCGCACCACTTTGGTGGCACGGTCCCCGGCGCGGGCGATAAGATCAACGGCTTCATAATTGTCATCCTCTGGCGGAATGAACATTTTGAGCATTTCGGCATTGGCGTTGATGGCGGTGAGTGGGTTGTTGATTTCGTGGGCGACCCCAGCGGCCAGCTGACCGATGGCCGCGAGTTTGCCTGCTTGCAGCAGGGAGCTTTCCAGACGCCTTTCTTCGGTGCGATCTTGCCAGAGAATAACGGCCCGGGCGGAGCTGGCCTGCTTGCTGGGAATGGGGTAGGCGTTGACGACCCACTCGCGGGGGAGGTGATCTTCGCCTTTCCAGTTGATGGTCCAGCGCTCGGCATGTTTATGGGCCAGCGTTTTGGCGGCCAGGCAGTGCGGGCAGGGTTGGTTCTGGTTAAAGAACGTCTGGTAGCAAACTTTGTTAACGAGGTGTTCCGGCACGGTGTCCAGCTCGTCGGCTTTGCTTTTGTTGATGCCAACCAGCTGCCAGTCGTCGTTGATGGTGTAGATGGGATGGGGAATGCCGTCGATGAGCGCCTGGAGGGTGTTGCGGCTTTCCAGCATTTCTTGCTGGCGTTGGCGGATGCGGGTGAAGAGCCAGGCATTTTCTACGGCTTCGCTGATGGAGCTGGCCAGGGAGGCGAACAGGTCCAGGTCTACTTCGGTGAAGCGGCCGTCAATTTTGTTGAAGGCGTTGATAAGGCCGACGGGACGGCCGCGCACCACCAGCGGTGCGGCGATGAGCGAGCTGACCTGGAAGTTGGGCGGGGCATCGATCTCAACACGAAAACGGCCGTCACTCTCCGGATCGTTCAAAATCACCGCTTTGTGATCCTGGAAGACGGTGCCCAGGATGCCTTCACCCACCGG
>CAUJGI010000030.1 GCA_963169155.1 Chloroflexota bacterium | reverse complement strand
TGTGAGTTTGGATCCAGCGCGGCCGGGAAGCCGCTGTCCGCATCTTCCCGAACAAGAGGCTCCAGCGGAATTTCTGCCAGCAGTGGCAAATTTAGCTCAGCAGCTAGATTGACTGCGCCACCCTGCCCGAAAATATGATGCACGCCGCCACAATCCAGGCAGCGAAAATGGCTCATATTCTCAACCAGCCCCAGCACAGGTACGCCCACTTTCTGGAACATGGCAATCCCCTTTCGGGCATCATCCAACGCCACCAACTGCGGCGTGGAAACGATAATGGCACCGTCTACCGGGATGCGCTGCGTTAATGAGAGTTGGGCATCGCCTGTACCGGGTGGCAGATCAACCACCAACACATCCAGTTCGCCCCAGAAAACGTCAAATAAAAATTGCTGGATTGCTTTATCAATCATCGGCCCGCGCCAGATAGCGGGCGCATCGTCACCGGCAAATGCCAGCGACATTACCTTGATGCCATACGCTTTGGCCGGCAGTATTTTGCCGTTTTCTGCCGGAGGTAACTGCTTCAGTCCCAACATGCGCGGCACATTGGGGCCATGAATATCAGCATCCAACAAACCAACGCGCAGTCCAGACTTGGCCAAAGATGCCGCCAGATTGACAGCGACGGTGCTTTTGCCCACGCCCCCCTTGCCGGAAGCCACAGCCAGAACGTGCAAGATACCAGGGATTTCTTCCGGCGTCGGGGCACCAGTCCGCACTTTCTTTGATTGTGGCGGCTTGCCGATTTGTAGCAGCACGTCTTCGACGCCATGAACAGTGCGGCCCACACGGGACACCTCTTCAGCTATCTCTTTCTGTATTTCCTGGGGCAGATTGGCCGTAACCAGACCGATGCGAGCAGTTGTGCCCTCCATCAGAACACCGTGTACCAGGCCAAATGAGACGATGTCACGGGAAAAGCCAGGGTAGTTCACGGTGCGCAAGGCGCGAAAAACAGCATCTTTTGTCGTGTCCATTTGATACTCCAGGGTTCAATCGATTCCCAGCAAGGCTCGTCCTTCAGGGGAAATCATCATCGGGTTCCAGGGTGGCTCCCAAACCAGTTCGACAGATACACCAGTTAAGCCGGGGATAGATTGCCACAGCACGCGCTCAATTTCCTGGGCGAAACTGGCGTGCAGCGGGCAGCTAGGGGTGGTGAGGGTCATGATAATGGTGATACGGCCGTCTTCTTCAATGTCTACGCTGTAAATGAGGCCCAGATCAACAATGTTGAGACCCAGTTCCGGATCAATAACTGCTTTGATCGCCGTCAACACCATCTCCTCAGTCATGAATGTTTGCAGCAGTGAGGTCATAAGTCAGACTCCAGAACAATCTGGTATGGCAAGGCAATCGCGTCAACAGGACAGATGGTTTCACATTCAGCACAGTAGTTGCAGGCCATCGGTTCGATAAGTACGGCCGTGCCGCTAATTAGCTCCAAAGCATCGGTAGGGCAAGTAACAATGCAGTCGCCGCAACCGGTGCATAGCTCCTTGTCAATTTGGGGTAACCAGATTTCTTCGACCATGTTCGATTTTCCTTCAAACCAAGTTTTGTTTCCTACCATGACATCAGCATAAGCGAGAGTCATCCTGCTTGCCTTGATTTAGATCAAGAAACAAAAAAACTGCCTGAACGATTTGTGCCAGGCAGTCTCAAAGAACATCAAATGACCTTCGGTTTAGAACCTTATTTTTGATGATTACACCGGTTGGTCATATGCTCCTGACGCGGAAAAAGACCAGCCTGAAAAACGATTTTAGAAGCACAGGAGGGACTGGTTGATTTGGCACAAGGTGATTCTGGCGATGGATTTCAGGATGGTTTTCTATATAGACCTCTTGCAAAAGTCACTCAGAAACGCGGATCAAATAAGTTACGGAACTGCCTCAGCAAGCGGAATAGCTTTGTAGTTCCATTGGGGCAGATACTCATCGAACTTGATGCGCATCGTTTTTGGGGTTTTGGGAGTAACGGGGGCGGGAGGCCAGCAATGGCCTCTTGTTACCCGACCCTTTTGCCCCCAAAACCCCAACGTAATGAGTATTGAACTAAGCGCTGCGCGCAGAAAATAATCCAACGCCATACGCATACTCTAAATCACTACAAACTAATATCGACTATCATCTCCTGTAACTTATTTACCCCTAGTTACAGGAGATTTTGTTATGACCCCCTTAAGACGAAAAATGTTCGAAGATATGCAACTCCACGGGTTGTCTGAAAAAACCCAAGAAGCATATGTCAGGTATGTACGCCAACTTGCTGATTACCATCAGCAATCACCCAGGCAACTGAGTGAAGAACAAGTACGCCAATTTATTCTCCACCTCCAGAACGAAAAAAAGGTAGCACCTGCGACATGGGGCGTGGTCATTGCCGCACTGAAGTTCTTCTACCACCATACCGTACAACGCGAATGGTCCTTATTCGACCTCCTTCGCCAGCGGAGAGAGAAAAAGCTCCCTGTCGTTTTGAGTCAAGAGGAAGTGCAACGCATTCTGGACTGCGTCTACCGGCAGCGGCAGCGGGTTTGCTTGGTCACGATTTACTCGTGTGGTCTACGCATTCGCGAGGCCACACGCCTACAAGTCCATCAAATTGATAGCGAATACATGCGCCTTCATATCTATCAAGGCAAAGGGAACAAAGAGCGGTATGTGCCGCTCCCCCAACATACCTTAGACCTCTTACGACAATACTGGGTGGCCCATCGCCATGCCAAATGGATCTTCCCAGGTAAAGTGGGGAGAGGGCGTCCCTCAGCAATGTCCAAGGGGCCTGTTTCGGCTTCGACCATCAATCGTGCATTCAATGCCGCGCTAGCGGCTAGCGGGGTACAAAAACCAGCTACCGTCCACACACTACGTCACTCTTGGGCCACACACTTATTGGAGGCCGGTATTCACCTACGCTTCATTCAAACCTGGCTGGGTCACCAACATCTCTCTTCCACCGAGGTGTATACACATTTGACAAAAGAAGCGACAGCTGCGGCGACGGTCACGATCAATCAGATGATGGCTGGCTTGGCATGATCGAATTAGCCGACGTTTTTCGCCAATATGAGCCGCAATACCGTGCCCGCTTCGGCGATCGGATGTTGCCCAGCCACCAAGTAGTGGTGCAAGCCGTTCGCCACTGTCGCACCGAACAACTGGGCGGACGTATCTATCTTTGTTCTCACTGTGACCAGACGCATTACAGTTACCATTCATGCCAAAATCGCCACTGTCCCAAATGCCAGGCAAATAGCGGCCAGGAGTGGTTAGAAAAACAACAGGCGCTACGCTTGCCCACACCGTACTTTCTGCTAACGTTCACTGTTCCTGCTGCCTTACGTTTTCTCCTGCGCGCTCATCAGAAACAGCTCTACAATCTGCTTTTTCGGACGTCCGCTGCTGCGACACAACAATTAGCTTGCGATCCAAAATGGATTGGGGGCAAAATTGGGATGGTGGGCGTTCTGCATACCTGGGGGCGAAATCTGATCTATCATCCCCATGTCCATTACCTGGTACCGGCTGGAGGGGTAACGGAGCGAGGAACGTGGCAGGTCACCACTCACAATTTCTTCCTGCCGGTACGAGCCCTCTCGCGCATTTTCCGCGCCAAATTTCGCGAAGCGTTGCGGCAAACGGCGTGGTTTGACGATGTTCCGGCCGACACGTGGCAGCAAGAGTGGGTGGTCCATTGTAAACCGGTCGGCAACGGAACGGCAGCGCTCAAGTATCTCGCCCCCTACATTTTCAGAGTAGCCATTAGTAACCGGCGCATTCTCAAAGTCGCTAACGACAAAGTCACCTTTCGCTTTCGTCGTTCTGATACAGGGCAATGGCGCACTTGTACACTAGACGCATTGGAATTTATCCGGCGTTTTCTGCAACATGTCTTGCCCAAGGGCTTTGTGAAAGTACGATACTATGGTTTATTCAGTCCTGGCAATCGTCGTTTATTGGCAACGGTGCGCCAAGCGCTTACAGATGCAATTCCTTGCTCTACGGCGGCAGAAGCGTCGAATACCTCAACCCAAGTCCAGTCAGCGACGAGCCAACAGCAAGCCGATGAACCATTATGCTGTCCTACTTGTGGTCAGCCAATGCGATTCGTTCGACGATTGAGGCCGCGGTCACGATGTCCACCATAGCGCTTAGATAGTGGGTATATACTTCTCATCCACGTCGCTTGTCATGCAGCCGCTTCATGCATGGCAGGTTTCGGCTGGTTTATTTTGATATTGACCGATCATTTTTCGATGCGCGCTGCTTGAATAAGCGTCAAACCGGCCTAAATTGCGAGGTGGAAGGGACCATTTTCACCCGTTTCCTAACTTCATCCTCGTTATCCTCACCGTGATTGTCGCGATCCTCATCCTCATAACCTGCTTAATACTCATAGCAAGCCTCGCTGTAACGGCTTAGTTCAATTGGGCCTATGTGGCGGCTCCGTAAACTCCGCGCCACATCAACCCCTTATTTCTTTATCGCGCATATTATGTTGCGAATATTGGGACATATATTTCTGAAATTCAGGGACATTAATTCTCGAAACTGGGCCAGATAGTGTTCAAACTGGGACACGCTATCTTGAAATTAACAATAGCGCTGCTTGTCTGGTCCATCAAACAAAAACCGAGAGAGCCATTTTTTTATTCCACATTTGCTGAGGGAAAATGAATCACAACCATTGATGCTGGAACTTTTGAAGCTAACTCTTCCGGTATATTTCCCAGGCTGGAACGAAAGCGCTGCTGTGTGCCAGTTGCAGTCACTAACACCAGATCTTGTAGATTAACCTGGTTAGCTACCGCGCTGACAACGTTTATATCCAATTCGCGAACCTGGAATTGGAATTTAGCCACGCTTTGCTCTTTGGACACATCTTCCATGAACTGTGCAGCAGCCAATACTTGCAGGGGCACGTTAATCGCCTGGCTGATCGTTATCGCTGTCTTCAAAACATCCTTGACCAGCGCATGGGTAATACTGTTAGCCGATATCACTAGCAGTACGCGTCGTTTTGCCTTAATCGAAGATGTGAGACGCCCTACAAATACTGGCATCTCGGAATGCCAAATAACTTGATCTAGCATTCTACCAAACACTGTTTCCTGAAAGCTTGATTGACCACTCCAACCCATAATGATTGAAGAAGCGTGGTGTTCCATGGCGGAGCTGAGAATCCCATCGGAAATTGACGTGTCAATGCGCTGAATGGGCCGAATGTTGGTGTCGGGGATATTGAGA
>CAUJGI010000029.1 GCA_963169155.1 Chloroflexota bacterium | reverse complement strand
ATCGAAAAGCTGCACCCGGACGATGCCACCCGCTACCAGTTTGGCGATACGTGGCGGCAGGCTGAGCAGTTTGAGGAAGTGATCGACGTGCGCTTCCAAAAGCCGCACAGGGAAATGGTCACCTGCACCCACCACGGCCCGCTGATTCACCGGCTGATGGCCAACGAGCCGCAGCCCCTGGCCTACAGCTCCACCGCGCTGCGCGGCGGCTGCACCATCGACGGCTTCAGCCACCTTAACATGGCGAACAATTGGGATGAGTTTGTTACGGCCGTGGCCCACATCCACGCCCCGTCACTCAACCTGCTGTACGCCGACCGCCAGGGCAACATTGGCCATTGGGTATCGGGCCAGGTGCCGGTGCGCGCCAACGGCGACGGCAGCATGCCCGCCCCCGGCTGGACCAACACGCACGAGTGGATCGGCATTGTGCCCTTTCACGAAATGCCCCATGCCCTAAACCCCAAAAGCGGCATCATCCTCTCGGCCAACCACCGCCTGCTGCCCGCGGAAAAAAGCGGCCACAACCTGGGCCAGCTGTGGCGCAACGGCTACCGCGGTGAGCGCATCCGCCAACTGCTGCACAGCCAAGCCAGCCACAGCCAGGACGACTGCCGCCGCTACATGCTCGACCAGCTCAGCCTGCCCGGTCTGGAGATGGTGGCCCTGCTGCAAACAGTGCCTACCCCACCCAACCTGCCGCCGGACAGCCAGCTGGCCCTCACCCTGCTGCGCCAATGGGACGGCCGTCTCACCACAGACAGCATTGGCGGCACCGTGTTTGAGGTGTTGGTCGAGCAGCTCACCGCAGCGCTGCTGCCCGACAAAGTGCCAGCCGACCTGCTTCCCGCGCTGCTGGGCCAGGGCTTGAGCGAAAATTTGCATCCGGTCAACGAGTTTCAGGGCTACTGGCTGGTCAACCTGCTGCGCATTTTAACCGAAGCGCCCGCCACCTGGTTCACCAATGTGGCTACGCGAAACCAGCTGCTGTTTGACTGTTTGGGGAAGAGTACGGCCGTTCTCCAACAAACCCTGGGTGATGACCCCGCGCAGTGGCAGTGGGGGCGGCTGCACCAGGCAACATTTCAACATGCCCTGGGCCGGGTGGCCTCGCTGGAGCCAATTTTTAACGTTGGCCCAATGCCCGTGCCGGGTGATGGCAATACGGTGGCCCAGGCCGGCATGCGCCCTGGCAGTTTTGCCTGCTGCGCCATTTCCGTCTCGTCCCGGCTCATTGTGGATATGAGCGCCATCGAAAAGGCGGAAGCCGTGTTGGCCCCCGGCCAGTCGGGCCATCTGGGCAGTCCACACTACGCCGACCTGGCCCCCATGTGGCTGAAAGGCGAAAATTTCCCCATTTTGTGGCACGAAGCCGACATTATCGGAGCCACCAAACAGCTGCTCACCCTGACCAAATGGCTATGATTATCCTCACACCCCAATGATGACAAACCTCACAGCGGAACCCACCTGACGCCATGCTACAATCTGGCCATAACTTGATACAAACAAGTTATTCGGGGCTCCTCTTTCTTTTCTGAGGCAAACGGCGCGATACTCATCGCGCCGTTTGTTTTTTGGCGCTTCATGGCCTGGTGGGCCGGGCTGAGCGAAGCAGAGAATCCCGCTAAGGACTCCTTTATTTGGCCTTGTTTATCTGCGCTTAATTGAGCGTTGCTGTGGAGCTATGCTACAATCCCCAGGGTATTAGCCACAAGAACTCAGCACGGGAGTCATACGCTATTGTCATCGTCCATGCAGAAGCTCAAAAAGCGAATCAAAACCAGACGATTTTGGCTCACGGTAGCGCCGCTGCTGATTTTGCTAGTCACGCTGGGCATCTATAACCTGACGACTCTGCGTCAGACCGGTACGGCCGTTGCCACCAACCCCACCCTCACCCCGCCTCGCCCCACCCGGACGCCGCTGCCCGATGGCACTCGCGCGCCAATTTTGCAGGCAACCATTTTACCCAGCCCCACCCCCACACTGACCCCGCGCCCCGACGTGCCGCCAACGGGCGTCATCACCCTGTTTGGTCCACCCGACGAAAGCAGCCTGGCGCAAGACGGCCGTCTGGCGTTCTACTGGACCTACCCGGCAGCGCTTCAGCCCCGGCAGCAGTTTGTGTTAACCTTGCGCCAAAATGACGCCAGCCAAATTTTGGGCATCCTGGATCGGCCCAACTTTGGCGATTCGTACCAGCTCTTGATTGATTTTGCGGCCGTGGAACCGGCTGTAGGAACGGCCGTCTGGCAGCTTCAGCTCCAGTGGATCGATGAAGATCGGCTGTTGCTAACCAGTGAAGAACGCCAGATTACCTTTCTGCCAGAATGAGCAAAGATATATTTTTAGCCTTTTTTGCTTTAACCAACTTCCGTAACGTGTATAATGGAACCCTCTAAAATCATCCGTGCCTCATTTGGGCCATGTATTGTTATTAACGTGATTTGATTAATTTATGCCATCGGTACAAAACAAAAATAGCAACCTCAACCAAATAAGTCATTATTCACTGCAGGAACAGCTGGTGGAGCAGGCAGTCAGTGCCATCTACCGGGCCACGGATGAAAAAACTGGCAAGCCCGTGTTCCTGGTTACCTTACGTCCAGAAGCCGTTACCGGTGATTTACCTGACCGTTTTTTGCGCCGGGCCGAAACGGTCGCTCAGCTGGCCCACGAAAATATTCTACCTGTTGTAGATTATGGCACGGCCGAAAAACGGCCGTATGCCATCTTTCCTTACCAGGAAGGGCAGTTCCTGGCCAATCACCCGCTCTTTTTAGCCACGCCCGACCCGACAGACCAAAGCCACGTTCGCCGCTCGATTGAATTGGTGCAGCAGATCGCCGCGGGTTTGGCCACGGCCCATCCCACCGGCCTGTTTCATCACGATCTGCGCCCGGAGAATATCTTTGTAGACGCCCTCGGCAAGCCGGTTTTGCTGGATCTGGTGGTGCCACCCACCCCGCCGCCACCAGCGCCCGCCGCGACAGGAGAGCCACGCCAGCTGGATTATCGTTCGCCGGAGCAGCTGGCGGGCAAAACGTTGTCGGGCCGGAGCAATGTTTTTTCGCTGGGCATTTTGCTCTACCGCCTGCTGGCCGGGCAGCTGCCACCGCTGCCCGTGTCTGAGTGGGACATTTTTGAGCACAAAGGCTCCGTGCGGGAAATGCCGCTGCACGAACTGCGCCCAGGTTTGACCGAGGCAACGTATACGGCCGTGCGCGACAGCATCTGGCAAAAAGAGTGGAGCCGCTACGAAACGGCCGCCGACCAGCAAAAAGCGCTGGAGCAGGCCCTCGCTGCGGAAAACGCGCCGCCGCCACCACCGCCGCCAGCCTGGCTGCTGCTGGCCAGACGTGTCAGCCAGCCAAAGATTCTCAAGATTGTTGTGCCTGCTTTTGTGGTGCTTGTTTTGCTGCTTTTGGTGATGCTGTGGGCACGCGGCGGCACGCGGCAGCGTGGCGCAGCGTCACCGACGCCAGAATCGGTGCTGCTGCCTGGCACAGCAGAGCCTCTTGAGCCAGCTGGCCCTACGGCCACGGTGGCAGAGCAAATGCAGGAAGCCGAAGCCCAGCCTCTCGTCATCGCCACCGACCCACCCACTGCAACGCCCACCGAAACAACCGCCCCCGCCACACCAACCGAGTTACCACCCACCTCAACAACCGAACCCGAACCGACCAGTACCGAGCCAACCCAACCCTCCGACACCCCCACCAGCGAACCCACACAAGTGGCCAACTGTGTTCCCTCGCCGCCGTTTGGTTGGGTGCTGTATGCCATCCAGGCGAACGATTCGCTGTCGGCCATTGGCCAGGCAACCAACACAACGGTACAACAGCTGCAGGAAGTGAACTGTCTTGAAAGCACCCTGCTGAGCGTGGGCCAGCAAATTTGGGTGCGCTTCTCACCCGTTGCGACCAATACACCGGTACCACCAACGGCCGTACCCGGATCACCCACCTCGCCGCCACCCGGTCCAAATCCAACCTCGCCGCCACCACCTACACCACCGACCCCTACACGCCCGACCGAATCTGGTCCTTGACCGTCCAACTCTACCCGAGATCGCAACTCCTTAAGGTGCGCTGCAACATTTTGACGGAAAACTAAATCAACAACCCTTGCGGAAACCCGGAACAAACAACCGAAGATTGTGCTGTCTTGTGCCTTAACCTAGCTCTGTTCTCCGGGCCTGAGACCAATATAAAATTTACAGGAAAATCCCATGAAACGGCGACGAATCTTCACCCTTCGAATTGCCTCAATTCTTATCATCTCGCTTTTCATCGTCTCCCAGCTTGCAGCAGGGCTCATCAACGACGGCAGCTTTGAAAACAACCCATCCGGCTGGACCGAATATTTCAACTCAAACTGCACGATTAGCGGCCTGGGCAACTGGACCGGCACGGGTGGTTTAACCGGCAACTATGAGGGCAGCCGATCGCTGTGGCTGGGCGGGCTTTGCAATAACGGCGTGCGCAACAATGGTGTCCGCCAGACTATGACGCTGGGGCCAGATGCGGCCGTTCTTTCCTTCTGGTACGCCCCCTTCAAAGGCGCAGTCGATGTGCTCAATCAAGACCAGGCCCGGGTGTTCATCAACGACGATGAGGTTTGGACGCTGACGATCAACGGTCCTACCGGTTCGGCCGTCTGGCAAAACGCGCTCATCGACATCAGCCAGTATGCCGGGCAAGAGATCAGCCTGGCTATGGAAATGGATCAAAACACCCTGCAGCTCTTTATTGCCAACGTCTTTGTTGATTTTGTTGAGGTTTACAACCCGGCCATACAAATCAGCCAGGAGGTTATGCCGCCCAACATTTTGCTGGGTGATTCGTTTACTGTTGAGATAACCATCCAAAACAACGGTGATGTGGCTTTGCATGACCTGGTGGTCAGCAACAAGGCGTTTCCCAGCTGCGACCGCGCGATCGGCAGCCTGCCGGATCTGGCTCCAGGGGAAAATACCAGCTACACGTGCACGGTGGAAAACGCCTCGCCGGGCATGGAAAACAACGCTTCAGTCCTCGCCACGGCCACCGATCTGGCGTACCCGGTTGAGGCGGAGAGCATCATCTCCCCCAACGTGGTCGATCCGCGCCTGGAGCTGGTGGCTCAGCCAGATGCGGTCACGGTAGAAGAAGGGGAAGATGTCACCCTGGAATTGGGGGTCACCAACCATGGGTCTACCACGCTGACCAACATTGAACTGACCTCTGCCCCCGCTGTG